>NZ_JAYGHR010000024.1:0-45215 GCF_034932365.1 Limnoraphis robusta BA-68 BA1
TATCCATCCAATACCGCAGACATGAGTTCCGAACAAACTGAGATGTTTGGATTACTTCATCGATTGCTTTATATTGGTGTGATTTCCCTTTTGCTTTGAATTCGTAGACTATCATTGACGCTAGCTTGCTTGGCGTATAATATTATCATACCACATAGATGCTATATGCAGAAAGTAAGTTAACCGTCGTAAACGACGGGGGTTGCATCCCGCTTTTTTTCGGTCAGACAACTAACCACAATCATCTGTACTCGGAGTTACGCATCAACCGGGTTTGTGAACCAACAAGTCGTTTACTCCTGTGTAGATCAGCACAGAAGACATCAAGAAAAATTATCTTCTCGACTTGGGAGGCGTTTTATGTTGTCTCAACACCCACTCGAAAACCGACAGGGGTCGAGTCGGACGTTTAGAGGTTTTAGCATCAGGTTTAATCAGTTTGGTTTTGATCAAAATCTCTGTAAAACCTTTTCCCAGGGGTTCGAGCGGGGATTTTTTGGGAGAACTAGGAAGTTTATCGATTTGCCACCAACTCCCCAGACAGTAACCGCAAATACTGCTGATTACCCCTAAGAAAAGGCTTAAGTTTAAAGAATATCCCAACCCAAAAAAGCCAAGGGTGATCAGGGCGCCAAGGATAAATCCAGTAGAGAATCCAGCCGTCTTAGAAGAAGAGGATGCCATAGATTTTTGCGATAGTTTCACTCTCTATTGAACAGCAAATCAGTGATCACTCAACGGTAAATCGCGATCAGTTATTCGATCTTGAAACGTTGGGTGCGATGCCTGTAGGCCAGTCACCTGTTGGCGGCATTCTCAATTGTGAATTTTCAATTGTGAATTTGGACTCCTGTTGCTCAACCCCCTCATTCTCTACCGTTGTTACATTCTGATAGAGAGCTTTAATTATTCTTTGTCCATGATAGGTACAATTCAAATAATGCAGTGCATCTTGAATATAAGAAAACACAACATTATGAAAAAAGTTGGGGTAGGCTCTGCGTAAATCTTGGGGGTTCCGATAACCTAAATATTGATGAGTGCCAATTTCTTCAAACTCCCGAAACAGCCTTGTCATCTTAACAAGATAATCAGGATCAGCTAACTGACCAATTAAATCAGCCGCTCGAACTAAACCCGGATAATTAACGGTATCTTGATATTTTGCCGCTTGGGGAACCGGAAAACGGGTGAGTTCAATATTATCCTGAACAGTGTCAATATCGAGCCAGTTACAGTGGCTAAAATTTTCCGCTACAAACAATTTACCGCGATCAACATGATAGGGAGCTAGACTCGCATCAGTCGTTTTAGGAGATAAATAAATGGTTTCCTGACTAGAGGCGATCGCATAGCGCTGTTGTTGAATGCGATCAGCACGACAAATTCCCTTACGATAACCAATATCGTGACATAATAGGGAAACTATTGTGTTCAACCAATCTTTGCGGGAAACGTTACCTTCGCTCAAATGTTTGCCTCGAAGGATTTCTAGTCCCGTTAAAGTCACTAAGATACTGTGTTCGAGATCGTGATAGGGTGCATCAGTCGAGGCAATTTTTGCCAACACAATATCAGCAACCGAGCAAATTTTATCAATAGACTCAGACTCAAAGCAACCGTAAAGGTCAGTATAGGCTTTTTGCAGTTGCTTGTTACAGGTTTGAACGAGGGCTGATGTACAAGGATGAGACATGAAAGACACTCCTACTTGACGAGGCTAAAAGATACGGGGTTAATGGGATCAGGGTTTTTTCATCTATTTACAGTTTATTAAACTTTAGTTCTAATGAAAACCAAAAAAACTCATAAGTTATAGAGATTCGTTTTTCTTCCGCATTTTGCCAAAAAATTAGGGGGGAATTGAGCGTTTTTTAAAACCTCATAAAACCTCATAAACCCTCATCTCTTTTTCAAACTGTGACTTCTATCACAACCCGAGTTTGATTTTCCTCTAAAATTAAAAGCAAAAATTCATATCAATCGTTTATCTGGGTAAACTCAGTATACTTTAGGTTTGAAATTCCCGTTCGCAAAATTGGAATACTCATGGACGCTCAAGAAGCACTAGACTATATTGATGATCTAATCTTTGCTAAGTTTGGCAAGCATCTTAATGATTTAGAACGAGACGTTTTTATTGGATCTTGGCAAGATAAAACCTATAAAGAGATTCATCCGCTTAGTCCTGAATATATTGAAAAATTAGTAGGCTACCAATTATGGCAAAAAATTTCTGAGGTTTTAAATGAAAAAGTGAGCAAAAAAAGTTTTAAGGGAGCCATTCAAAGAAAAATCAAAAATCAGTCTTATCAAACCGTGTTAATTAGTTACCAAAATCAGGAACCTGATGCAAGATTAGCCGCTCAATTTGAAAAAGCTATTGCCGCAGATGGACATCAAGTTTTTATCACTCCAGTCGAAATTCATGATTTTAATTTATCAAAAAAAACAACAGATTGGTTCTCGAAAATTGATAGTCAACTGAAACTTTGTGACTATTTTTTACTTTTGTTATCTCCCCAGGCAACCGTCAGTGAAATTGTCTTAGAACAACTGAAACAAATCAAAGAACTGCGAGAGATTCGGAACAGTCACACACCCATTATTTTACCGATTCGCGTTAATTGTCCGGCTTGCTTACTGTTTAACCATGACTTGCGAAGCTATCTATTAGGAACCTGTCAGCGAGAATGGAAATCAGCCGTCGATACTGCCGTGATTATTCAAGAAATTAGAATGTTTTTATCCCAGAATATTCATTGGGAAAACCGCGAATTTTCTCTGCCCACTTGGGAAGAATGGAAAACCGTAGGAATTGAAGAATGGGAGCAAGAAATTAGTCAAATTTCCAGCAAAACTTTAGATTCATATCTTCTTCCCGATGAATCAAAATCAATAGCAGAAATTCCCTCACCTTTACCTGTTGCTGAACCTGAACTTCCCCAAGGTCAAGTCCGTTTAGCTTCAGCATTTTACATTAAAAGAGATCCCTATGAACAACAATGTTATCAGGAAATTAATTCTCCCGGTGCATTAATTAGAATTAAAGCGCCTCGACAAATGGGCAAAACATCTTTAATGGCAAGAATATTATATCAAGCCAAAGAGCAAGGATTGAATACAGTCCCTCTGAGTTTTCAACACGCAGATGGAAGCGTTTTTACGAACTTAAATCAATTGTTGCGCTGGTTTTGTATTCGGATTGCACGCAAGTTACGTTTACCCTATAAAGTTGATGATTATTGGGCGGATATGTTTGGGAGTAAAGATAACTGTACAGCTTTTTTTGAAGATTGTATTTTACCGGAAATGGAAACACCGCTTGTCCTTGGTTTAGATGAAGTTGATCGAGTTTTTCAACATCCTCATATCGCCGATGACTTTTTTAGTTTATTGAGAGCGTGGTATGAAGAAGCGGGTTATGGAAGCGGAGACAGTAACCTGTGGGAAAAACTCCGTTTAGTGATTGTTCATTCTACAGAAGTTTATATTCCTCTAGATATTAATCAATCACCGTTTAACGTGGGATTACCCATTGAACTCTCCGAATTTTCCCCTGAACAAGTCGCAGATTTAGCCCATCGACATGGACTGAATTGGCAAGAAGAACAGATCCAAACATTGATGAAAATAGTTGGGGGTCATCCTTACTTAGTGAGAGTCGCAATGTATCATATTGTTCGAGAACATTTAACCCTAGAAAACCTAGCCGAAACCGCCTCAACAGAAGCCGGAATTTATGGCGATCATTTACGCCGACATTGGTGGAATTTACAGCAACATCCTGAACTATTACAAGCCTTAACTCGAGTTGTGGCAGTTAACGAATTGGTCGAGTTAAAATCAGTTCTTGCCTTCAAATTGCATAGTATGGGATTAGTTAATTTACAAGGGGATAGAGTCACACCACGATTTGATCTATATCGCCAGTATTTTTCTCATCGTTTAACCTCAGAAACAGTAGATTTTTTATAAAAAAACGGTTTTCAACACTTTACTCCATCCTAATTTATTCTCTACTTTCTGATTTTATATGTCATCTACACTTCCCCAACCCATGAACTTAACTTATAGCTATAAAGTAGGAGGACATTTACCCTTTGATGCTCCGACCTATGTCGTGCGACAAGCAGATCGAGAACTTTATAAAGCCTTAAAAGCGGGTGAGTTTTGTTATGTGTTAAATTCTCGACAAATGGGAAAAACCAGTTTAAGAGTGCGAACAATGCACCGTTTACAAGCAGAAGGATTTGCTTGTGCTGCTATTGATCTGACTAAAATTGGCTCTCAAGATATTACCCCAGATCAATGGTATGCTGGAATCATGCGACAGCTTGTCAGGAGTTTTAAGCTTTCGATTCAATTACAACCTTGGCTAGAAGATCGTCAATATCTTCCCCCTTTACATCGTTTAAATGAGTTTATTGAAGATATTTTACTCGAATCTGTTCAACAGAAAATTGTCATTTTTATTGATGAAATTGACAGTATTTTGAGTTTGAATTTTTGTGCTGATGATTTTTTTGCCTTCATCCGTAACTGTGATAGCTATCGCTCAATCGCCTTTGCGTTGCTGGGAGTTGCCACACCTTCAGATTTGATTCAAGATAAAACTTGTACGCCGTTTAATGTCGGTCAAGCCATTGAATTACATGGATTTCAATACAGTGAAGTACAACCCTTAATTCAAGGATTGATAGATAAAATAAGCTTTCCTGAAGAAGTAATGAAATCAATTCTTTATTGGACAGGCGGGCAACCTTTTTTAACTCAAAAAATATGTAATTATATCCACAAAAATTTTGAAGAAACTAGCAAAACTATCAAGATACAACCTGAAAATATTGAGCAATGGATTACTGACTTAGTTCACAAAAAACTGATTCATAATTGGGAAGCCTTAGACGAACCACCTCACCTAAAAACCATTCGAGATCGTCTCCTCAGAGCCGATGAAAAAAATATGATTCGTCTAAAACTCTATCAAAAAATTTTGCAACATGAAACAGTTTTATCAGATTCTAGTTTGGAACAAATGGATCTGAGACTTTCTGGATTAGTCGTTCAAACCGACAATAAACTTCAAGTTTATAATCCGATCTATGCAGCCGTTTTTAACTTAAAATGGGTTGGTAAATCCATTAGTTTACAGCAACCTGACTTTCATCAAATTATTACTCAGCAAGAGAAAAAATTACTGTTCTTGTTGAAAAAGATGGAAGATAAAGGATTTGATGACATTCTCAGCGAAATTCTGGGTTCAATTGTCTTGAAATTAATTGAACTAATGAGCGTTGATCGGATCGCGATTTATTTAGTAGATCGCGAGAAAAACGAAATTTGGATTATGAACGCAAAAACAACAGGAGGTCAATCTACAAAACTACAAATTATTGCCAACAATCAAGCCACAGGACGAGTCACAATCTTTAGAAAACCGCTCAATCCTCTCCTAGACTTTTCAGAAAATTGGTATTCTGCGATCGCTCAAGAGCAAAATCAATGGACAAGCTATAAAATCTATCATCAACTCACCGTCCCTTTATTAAATGAATCCAAAACCCTTTGTGCATTTGTACAGCTAAATAACAAGTTAAAACTGCCTAATCATTCCAATTTACCTTTGAGTGAACAAATCGATTCACTCGGATTTACAGACACAGATAAACAACAGTTTTCTAAATATGCTCCGTCTCTACAACGCATTCTCGAAAGTTGCTACGATAGTTATAAACTAACGCAAAAAATACAAGTCTCAGAAGCTCTCTCAGAAGCCACTCGTTCCGTTTCTTACAGTAGTTTAGATGCAGAAGAAATCATTCAACGGGTCATGGATGCAGCCAAAAAACTGATGAATGCTGACCGGAGTACCCTCTGGTTATTCGATGCAGAAACCGATGAACTCTGGACAAAAATTCCCTTTGAAGATGGTTCAGTCAAAGAAATACGAATTCACATCGGACAGGGTTTTGCTGGACAAGTTGCCCAAACCGGAAAACCCCTGAATATTCCCTTTGATCTGTACAATCATCCCGACTCAGAAACCGCCAGAAAAACCGATGAAAAAACCGGATATCGCACCTGTAGTTTACTCTGTATGCCTGTTCATAGTCCCGATGGAGAATTGTTAGGAATCACTCAATTAATTAATCGCCGCAAACCCGGTGAATATCCCGAATATGACCCCAATACTTGGCCAGAAGCCCCAGAATGTTTTGAGGCAAGTTTTGATGTAAATAGTCAAAAATATATGCAAATTTTCAACTCTCAAGTGGGCGTAGCGTTGCAAAATGTCCGACAATTTGAAGAAATGAAACAACGGGCAGAAAATAGTCCTCAAAGCATCGTCAGTAAGACCCTAGCCATGCTCAATCAAGTCATGGATGGTCAGGGATTTGATGAGATTTTAGACGCAACATTACGGTCAATTACCCTGAAAACAGGTAAGTCTTTAAATGCAGACCGCACGACTATCTTTTTGTTAGATGAGGAGCAAAATGAATTCTGGTCTATTGTAGCCGAAAGTGAGGAAAATCGCTCTTTAGAAATTCGAGTTCCAGCAAATAAAGGAATAGTGGGAGAAGTCGCTGCGACGAAAAAAGCAATTAATATTCCCTATGATTTTTATGATGATCCGCGTTCAGAAACCGCCAAAGAACAGGATCAAAAAAATGGATATCGCACTTACTCAATGTTAGCAATTCCGTTATTAAATGAGTTTTGTGAACTCGTGGCGGTTGTGCAAGCGATTAATAAATTAAAGCCCGATTCTCGCAAAACAGATAGTCTTTTTTATAAAATAGATTGTCAGGGTTTTACAGAAGAAGATAAACAAGAATTTGCGGAAAATGCGGCTTTAATTCGCATGATTTTAGAAAGCTTTTGTTCTTTCCATAAAACCGCTCAAGGACGACGAGTTGCAGCAGCATTAATGGCAGCAACCCGTTCAATTCAAGGGAGTAGCTTAGAAATAGATGAAATTATCAAACGGGTCATGGATGCGGCTAAAAACTTAATGAATGCAGACCGTAGTACATTATGGTTACTCGACCGTAATCAACCCGATGAATTGTGGACAAAAGTCACCTTTGATGATGGTTCAGAACGAGAACTTCGGATTAAAATTGGACAAGGTTATGCCGGAAAAGTCGCTCAAATGGGAGTTCCGTTAAATATTCCCTTTGATTTGTATGAATATCCAGACTCAGAAACCGCGAAGAACACCGACGAAAAAACAGGATATCGGACTTGTAGTTTACTCTGTATGCCTGTTTTTAATCCGGATGGGGATTTAATTGGAGTCACGCAATTGATTAATAAAAAGAAATACAGTGATGAAATGAGTGTTTGCTTAAAATATCATGATCCCGTCCCCGATTTATTTCAAACAAGCTTTACCACAAGTGACCAAAAATATATGCAGATTTTCAATAATCAAGTCGGTGTGATTTTACAAAATGCCGAATTATTGGCAGCCTTGAAACAACAGGAAGAAACCTTAAAATTTCAGTCAGAACGGTAGGGATTTTACACAGTTTACCATTCTTGCTGATTGAGTTTTTTCGGTAAATTCAACCTGGGAAATTGATAGAATGTATTCCCTTCTTCATCAAAATCCGGTAAAGCCGAAAATACTTTTGCTTGTCGTTCGAGATATTCTTGAGCAACTTCAGGACTGACTTGAGCGATCGCCGCCAGTTGAATCAGTGAAATGCGGCTATCTTGGGCTTCTAATAATTGGTAGAAGCTGTTGTCAAGTCGGCGCTTTGCTTCTTGATTTCCACCCACTTGAACAATCAGTAAACCGATTAGAACTCCTAATCCTCCAACAAAAAATAATTCGATAAAAGCCATAATTTTACAATTAGATAAACTTTCAACTAACAGTTAACCGCTCTTAATTTTTTTATATTTTTATCACGGCTAACGGCTAATTCCAGGCAAAATTGGCATTAGCCATTAGCACTTTGATTTTGTTTGATGGGGTTTAAATTTTTGAGCTTAAGCCCCTTGAGGAACAATTAAATGTTCTGCCCCTTTAATGACTTTAGCAGACTGAATCACATCTCCTTGCTGAATATTCTCTAAAACATCTTTGCCCTGAGTCACATACCCAAACGCAGCAAAGCGACCATCTAATATATTTAATCCAGCCGGAGTCAGTTCAGGTTCAAACAAGAAAAAGAAAATCTGAGAAGAACCGCCATTCGGTAAAGGTTCAGGACGGGCTAAAGCCACAGTTCCGTAAGCCGAAAAAGGTAAAACGGGTTGATCTCGATAACGACCCATTTCTTCTAATGTGAAACCATATAGGGGTTCTGTTTCCCCTTGCACTAAAATTTCTAAGGGAATATTGCGCTCTTTACCCGTTTTAGGATCAACAAATCCCTCTTCTTTTCCGGGTGGATCACCGACTTGTAGGAAATAGGATTCTTCAGCACGCACAAATTTTAAATCATTATAAAATCCCCGCTCAACCAAATCCACAAAATTCCCGGCTGTAATCGGTGCGCTATAGCCATCAGCAACAATGGTAATATCGCCTCTAGTGGTTTTGAACTCAACGGTAGCTCGCCCTTTGAGTTGAGGTAAATTGCTATATTCTGAGGGAATTTCGTAGGGAAACTCTTGCACCATTAACTCTTCGAGTTGACTGATTTGTTCGAGGAGTTTGGCTCGGGTTTCGAGGATTTTTTCCCCATCTTTGAGTTCCAACGCTTCCCGTAAAATATCCATTCCCCCTTGCAGTTGACTAATGATAGCTTCAGCTTCGGGTTGTTGACCTTCGGGAATACTTGCCAACAATTGAGATTCTTGGGTAGTCAGAACCCGCGAGGCGATCGCAATATCGCCGCTAATCGGACTCCAGCGCTTACCCCGAATGCGCGTGGCAATTTCTTCTAGACTCCGTTGCATCTTCCGCACAGGTTCGTTATCAATAGGCAGGGCATAACGTAATAACGCTTTGCCATCCGTGATCGCATTTCCTGCGGGTAAAACACTCTCCCGTTTGGGTTGACTACTGTTGCCATCCCACCAAGCACCACTCAAACCGATAGAGAGTGAACACAATAGCACCAGGACAACTCCCGTTCTCAGCCAACGCTTGCAAGTCTCTATCATAGAATCAGGCCAATGCAGCATAAGTCTCCGATTGATTCACTTTCTCATATTACTACTGTAGAGACCTTTGACACTCCTCACGAATCAAGCGACGAGGATTCTTCGTTCAATTTCTGATGTGAATATTAAGAACTCAACCACAACACTACAGATGAGCGCCCGTTGAGAGGTAAAATAAAATGCCGATTGTTTCTGCACCAAAAGAAACTCCATGATTTCCAGTAACGATTTTCGTCCAGGTGTCACGATAGAATTAGACGGGGGAGTTTGGCGGGTGGTAGAATTCCTCCACGTCAAACCCGGAAAAGGTTCTGCATTCGTTCGGACAACCCTAAAAAATGTGCAAACAGGTAACAAACTAGAGCGCACCTTCCGGGCTGGTGAGACAGTCCCTCAAGCCAACTTGGAAAAGAGCGTCATGCAGCATACTTACAAAGAAGGCGAGCAATTCGTCTTTATGGATATGCAGAGTTACGAAGAAGCTCGTCTAAACCCTGATCAAATTGGGAGTGGCGTTAAATACCTCAAAGAAGGGATGGAAGTCAGTGTCGTGCGCTGGGGTGAGCAAGTATTAGAAGTGGAACTGCCTAACTCCGTTGTCTTAGAGATCACTGAAACCGATCCCGGTGTTAAAGGGGATACAGCCACTGGAGGCACAAAACCTGCCATTGTAGAAACCGGAGCAACCGTAATGGTGCCACTGTTCATTTCCATCGGAGAACGTATTAAGATCGATACTCGCAACGATACATACTTGGGCCGGGAGTAGATCGGCAATCTTCTCAGCAGGTTGTCTGATTCCGACTTGAATCCCAGTTGGTTCACACTAATCAATATCAGGGGAAACAGGCTCAATTCAATCTCTAATATCCAATATCAATCGCAGGGAGACATACCAACTGTGCAACTTGATCTCAACCAGCTCCGTGAACTGTTGGCTGACATTGACAAAACGAATATCTCTGAACTCACACTCAAGAGTGCCGATTTTGAACTGACGGTTCGTAAGGAACTTCTCAACAGTGATCGCTCATTGTCACCTATGGGTTCTATGCTAACTGGTGGAGTTCGCAGTTCCGAGTTGGCATCGTCTCCTGTTGTTTCACCATCAGGAAGTTCTGTCACTGAAAAAGTCACCCCATCGGGTAGTAGTACAACTTCATCGGTTAGCTCAACTACACTTGCAACTGATTCTAAATGGGTTGAGGTGACTTCTCCAATGGTGGGAACGTTCTACCGTTCTCCTGCTCCTGATGAGCCGCCTTTTGTCGAAAAAAGCGATCGCGTCACAGTCGGACAGGTGGTTTGTATTATTGAAGCAATGAAATTAATGAATGAAATTGAATCGGAATTCTCGGGTCAGATTGTTGAAATTTTAGTCGAAAATGGTTCGCCCGTCGAATACGGTCAAGTTTTAATGCGAATTAACCCAGAATAGGCAATCATGCAATCTTGCAAAAGGCAATCTTGCAAAAGGCAGTCAGAAGTTCTGAAGTTCAGGAGTTCAGAAGTTACTGATAACTGACAACTGAAAAAACAGGTCACTGCTTACTTGTAGTTGGTTGCAAACAAGAACGCTCATGCTCGCAAACAAGACAATTTCCTGCTCACATTAGTTGCAAATATAAATGGCTTTATGCTCAGATTATTTTGCAAACTGGCTCACATTATTGCAAATTGCTCACAAACAAGATTTAATGCTCACATTAAGTGCAAATAGGCTGTAACCTACTACGCACAAAGGCTATCTCAACTATTTTCAAACTCCTGTCGAGCTTAAGACAGATGGCAAACCAGTTGTTTCTTCCTTAAGTCAGACTTTTACGGGAAGGATTCAAACAAAAGTATGTATCTAAAGATAGAGATTGTTTCAGTTTAAAATTGTTATGCTGTATCAATAATTTTTTCAACAAATATAGCGATTCTATCTGATTTTTCAAATTCGATCATTGCTGTGCTTGAGTTTCAAGCTGATCTCTGTTCACGAATGATTTAGGTTGGCTATAACGCTTAAACCGATACTTAATGAATAATAATTTGGAGGTTTTTAATTATGGCTGGCCCATTTAGACTTGCACCAGAAGAAGTACAAGATGGAATTCCAACCTGGGGTGGTGGAAGACAAACTAAGGTAATTGTTGATGCTCAAGCCGATGGTAATTTTGAGATGACAGCTGGTGGTTCAGGCACTGAAGTTAATGTCCTTAGACCAGGGCGAAATGAATTTCAGCGCTCCTTTGGAGGTGTATTATTAGCTGTAAAAAATTTAACTCTTGAGGATATTACCGTAAGGACGCAATAAACAGGTTTGAGTAGCAACTGTACAGAAAACCCCGCTAAGGCTGAAATCTTTGCTATGACGATGTTTCACACTCTAGTATTTGTGAAGCTTTGTATCTAACCCTGGGTTTAATTCGTAAAGTCCTTAACGTGACTTCTTGCACGCTTGCTACTCAAACGCCATAAAAGTGAAGTGCAAAGTTGTACATAAAATCACAAAAAGTCAATGAAAAAGAAATTCTTACTGCTTCTCGTTTTGTTTTTTGTTTTGACTTCTAGTTTTTTGAGTTTTCCTGGCAAAGCTTTTGCCTGGACTGTAAACAAAAAAAATGCTGAATTTGGCCAACTTACAAAGGCAGAACAAGCAAAGTTTGATATATTTCAGGATGAAATTCACAACCACGGATTGCATCCGAAAGATGCTGCTAAAGAAGCCGGAGATACAGACTATAAGCAACTAAAAGGAAATCAATTTCAAATTAGATTAAGTGGACGAGAGCGGGCTACATTTTTGGTTGATGACGAAAACGAAATAGTTACTATTCTACAAGTTGGCGGTCATACATGATCCCAAATGTGGATTTCGTGGAATACACACCCACAACTCTTATTAGTTAAATGTGAGCCAGTTTGCAAAATAATCTGAGCATAAAGCCATTTATATTTGCAACTAATGTGAGCAGGAAATTGTCTTGCTTGCGAGCATGAGCGTTCTTGTTTGCAAGCAACTACAGCTAACATTAATTCGATTGAAATTCCGCCTCAAAGTTTTTGCGAGTTGCAGGTTGTGGCACTTCTAAACCTTCGCCTCCGAGTATTTCCAAAGGTTGACCCCCCACAGAAATCCACACCTTAGCATCGGGATTGAGACTGCTTGCAGTATAAATCACTTGTCCTAAACGTCCAATCATCGAAGCACTGCCGCCCCCTGTGGTGAACTCCGGCGAAAGATTCACATAGACCTCACTAGGATAAGCCTGAACGCTTAGAAGTTGGGTTTGGGGGGGAATCTCACTAAAACGATTTTCGTCCGTTGGTTGAGCCAATAAACGCCGGAACGCAGCTTCTAAAACCACCCCCGGATCGTCTTCGCTCACCTCAACGGTAACAGGCGTAGCCACCCACTCAATTTGACCATTTTGATCTTGAACTCGGTAAATTTCAACGGTTTTTTCAACAGTTCCCGGTTGTTCGGCGCTTGGTGGCGGTAGGGGGGAAGGTTGTGATGTTTCCCCCGGAATGGGAGAGGGAACGGGTGAAACCACATCCGGTTGTTCGGTTTGACGGGTACTCAGCGTCCACCAGGTTATTCCTCCCCCGACTGCGATCAATAATGCGGCGATCGCAGCGATCATACCAACAGGTTTAGTATTCTCTTGCATCGGATCTCTCATCGCTATTTTCTGATTAAAATAAGCCCTCGTTTTCGGGCAACAATCCTAAAAATATCTACAGCCTGTTACCCGACGGGTTCCGACATTTTTATCAAGAACTTGAGTTGAGAAGGCGAATTAAGACGGGTTCGGAGTCAACAAAATAAGCTGTCGCGATCGCAGTGAACGTACCCCTTCCAAGTCAAGTTTGACTTCAGACAAAATCTCTTTAACCGTTTTTTGAGGACGCTCGGAGGTTTGGGATTGTTCCGACTGCATTAAATCGGTATTCACCTCACAGGCTTGCATAAACTCAAACTCCTCCTCAGATAACTTTACCAGTTGGTAGTCGTAATCAAATAAAGTTTGATTCGGCCAGCCATTAAGACAGGGACTCAATTGAGGAATTGCGGCGAGTAAAATCTGATCATTTGACCAGTTAGAACGAGCTAGGGGAGGACGAGCGAGGAAGAATTCATAATGAGTAATTTGCGGATCAAGCAATTCAATTAAACGGTAACGTTCGCGATCGCTAAGTCCTTTGACTCGTTCTATTAATTCGGGCGATTTTCCCAATAAACGCTCAATCTGCCAATAACCGCGATTAGAAAACCCGACAAATTCTAAACCTGAAGCATCAATTAATTCAAACAACGTCTCAATATTGTAGTCAATTTCTTGGGGATGGACGTACATATCCGCAAAACATTCATCCCGTTGATTTTCTAACGCCCAACGTTGAGCTTCATACTGAACTAAACGGTTATCTTGGGGGAGAGCTTCAAAAATCTCACGACCGATTTTAACCCCTTCTGGGTAGTTGTTCCGACGTTCACCTTGGATCAGGGCGATCGCTTGCTGCATCAGACGAATTTCCCAGCGTCCCAACTCAGCATAGACAAAAATGTGCATTAAGCCACCGGGAGCCAATTTTAACGCCAAAGTTTGCAGTCCACGCACCGGATCGCTTAAATGATGCAACACTCCCACACAGTTAATTAAATCAAATTGACCCGTGAGTTGACCAACATCATATAAACTGAGACAGCGAAACTCAGGAACCGGAGTTCCCGGCGTAGAGATACCGGAGCGTTGAGTCCGTTCCTTAGCCACTCGGATCGCCCCTTCACTGAGATCGATCCCAATGACAGAAGCTTGGGGGTTAAGCTGAATCAAATATTCGGTACTCGAACCCGTCCCACAGCCTGCGTCTAGAATGCGAATCTTGTCTTTGGGGGGAGTGCGACCCGTACAAAAATTATAAGCCGCTTGCCAACACCAACGCCAGTTATATCCGGGTGGGGGTTCATCGAGTAAGGGATCTGGTGGGAAAGGGTAAGTATCGTAAAGTCGTTGAACCGCAGTGCTAATCTCTTCCATAATTTACCCTCGTTGTGGCTGTCTGCTGAGATTGATCTCATAAAATGGGTTGACAACAGAGAACTGTAGCAGCAAGATTGCTGTTTTCCCAAGTTTAAGGGATGTTGAGCATCTTGGCTCTGTTGGCTGTCTCCGTCCTCTAGATCCCCTCTGTCTGCAACCGTTGTAATAAAACTTATTCTTTTTTCTCAGATAACTCCTCCTAAATCTATACAATAAGTTTCGATACGCTTTTAAAAAAATACTGAGTAATCAACCCAAAACATTTTAATCTGAAAGAACGATTTGGCTAAGAACTCCAATCCTAACTGGGGAAGGTTAGCAAATATCATTGCTTACCTGACCCGTTTGTGGTTTGAGAGCCATCAGGTTAAAAGCTGTCATTGATTCTATTGTAGGGAGCAGATTAGATTCAGATGAGTGTTAAAGCAAGTGGTGGAAGCTCTGTTGCACGTCCGCAACTCTATCAAACTCTACCGATAGCAACGATTTCTCAAGCCGAGCAACAAGATCGCTTCTTGGCAAAAGGTGAACTGAGCGAACTGGCAACCTTCTTTAGCTCAGGGGCGCAACGTCTTGAAATTGCTCAGGTTCTGACTCAAAACTCAGAACTGATCGTGTCCCGTGCAGCGAACCGGATTTTTACTGGGGGTTCTCCTCTAGCATTCCTGGAAAAGCCTGAAGAACCTGAAATGGCAATGGCTGGCGCTGGTTCAGGGGATACGAGCGTTGCCCAAGGGATGAAGTTAGGAACGATCTCATACGTTGACAATAAAGGCAGTGGCGGCGGAATTTTCTCGGGCTTAAGGTCATTGTTTGCCGATGCGGGTAGTGGCCCTGCTGTGTTTATTCCATCGGGGTTCCAGCCGATTAACGTCTCTCGTTACGGCCCAGGTAACATGGCTAAATCCCTGCGAGATTTAAGCTGGTTCCTGCGTTATTTGACTTATTCGATCGTCGCAGGTGATCCGAATATCATCGCGGTGAACGTGCGGGGACTGCGAGAAATCATCGAAAACGCCTGTTCAAGTGCAGCGACGCTTGTGGCATTGCAGGAAATGCGACGAGCCTCACTCGGCTACTTCAAGCAAAGTGCAGAAGCTCAAGAAATTGTCACGAAATATTTTGAAGTGCTGATTTCTGAGTTTCAAGGGGCGACTCCTTCTAACAAGGTGCGTCAGCGTCCAAGTAGCGACCAACAAGGCCTAGAATTACCGCAAATTTACTTTAACGCCGCCGAACGCCGTCAAAAGTTTGTGATGAAGCCCGGTTTGTCTACGTCCGAAAGACAAGACATCATCAAAGCCGCTTATCGCCAGGTGTTTGAGCGGGATATTACCCGTGCTTATAGTCAAAGTATTTCGGATTTAGAATCCAAAGTCAAGAATGGCGAAATCTCCATGAAGGAGTTTATTCGTCGCTTGGGTAAATCTCCCCTCTATCGCAAACAGTTCTATGAACCGTTTGTTAATAGTCGGGTGGTGGAACTGGCGGCGCGTCACTTCTTAGGCCGGGGTTTATCCTCTCCTGAAGAATTTAGCAAATACTTCTCGATCATTTCCTCGGGCGGTTTATCTAAACTCGTCGATGCGATGGTAGACTCTCTGGAGTATTCCGACTACTTCGGCGAAGAAACCGTTCCTTACCTGCGAGGATTGGGTCAAGAAGCTCAAGAATGTCGCAACTGGGGGCCGCAAATTGATCTGTTTAACTACAGCGCTCCCTTCCGCAAGGTGCCTCAGTTTGTCACCCTGTTTGCGGACTACAACCAACCCTTACCCGATCAACACGTTTACGGTAAAGGAAACGACCCGCTAGAGATTCAGTTTGGGGCGATTTTCCCCAAAGAGACTCGCAACCCGAAAAACCGTCCTGCACCCTTTACCAAGGATACCCGCCGAATTCTCATTCGTAATGGGGCGGGAATTGATAACCAACTCAGCAACCCCACCGCCCGTCCGAACGATCCGGGTTCTTTAGGGCCGAAGGTGTTCAAGCTCGATCAGCTTCCTGGGGGTTATATCAGCAGTCGCTTTAAGCGCTCTGGAGGCAGTAACGGTAAGAGCGTTAAGTTCTCCGAAAGCTCAACCCAAGCGGTGATTAAAGCGGCTTATTTGCAGGTGTTTGGCCGGGAAGTTTACGAAGGTCAACGCCTCAAGGTTGCTGAAATTAAGCTGGAAAACGGCGACATCCCGGTACGCGAATTTATCAGAATGTTGGCGAAATCTGATACTTTCCGTAAGATGTACTGGACATCGCTCTATATTTGTAAAGCGATTGAGTATATTCATCGCCGTCTGTTAGGACGACCGACCTATGGGCGTGCTGAAATCAATTCTTACTTTGATATTTGCGCCAAGAAGGGTTTTTATGCTTTGGTCGATGCCATTATCGACTCGAAAGAATATAACGATTCCTTCGGGGAAGATACGGTTCCCTACGAGCGCTATTTGACCCCTGGCGGTGTTTCGCTGCGAACCATGCGGGCAGGCTCTTTACCCGAGAAAATGCCGCAGATTATCGTTCAGCAAGCGGTTGCTCCGCGCTTTGTAGAACTGGGTACCCCTGACTTGATGAAGGGTGAACTGGAACTGCAAAATCGTGTGGCTCAAGGGGTGAGTCAGCGTCGCCAACAAACGAAGATGTTCAAGCTGACGAATACCGCAGATAAAGTTGCATTACAGACTTTAATTCAAGCGGCTTATCGTCAGATTTTTGAACGGGATGTTGATCCGTATGTGGTCAAGAATGAGTTTACCGCTTTAGAAAGTAAGCTCGGAAACCGAGAAATTGCGGTGAAAGAGTTTATTGAAGCGTTGGGTGGAACTTCTCTGTATATCCGCGAGTTCTACACGCCTTATCCGAATACTAAAGTGATTGAGTTAGGAACGAAGCACTTCTTAGGGCGGGCGCCTCAAAATCAAGCCGAAATTCGCAAGTATAACCAAATCTTAGCGTCTCAAGGCTTGAAAGCGTTTATTGGGGCGATGGTTAATAGTCTGGAATATTCTCAGGTGTTTGGAGAGGATACAGTACCTTACCGTCGTTTCCCGACGTTACCTGCGGCGAATTTCCCCAATACTGAACGCTTGTACAATCAGTTGACCAAGCAAAATGGTGACATTGTGATTCCCAGTTTTGAGCCTGTGGTTTCTACTGATCGGAGTTAATCAAATATTGGGTTGACTTAACCGCTAAATTTTAGCGTTAGATGATTTTCCCCTGTTCAACTGAATGGGGGATTTTTTTACAGTTTACAGTCAACAGTAATCACCTGACCAGGTTTGAAACTGTCTCCCTATTACCCCATTCCCTTTTGCTAAATCAGTTGGTCGTCAAAACAGTTAAAATACGCTAACATCAAAAAATAAGGTGTGAGGAGTCGTTACATAATCTCCTGTGAAGTTAACAGATAAGAATCTGTTTTTAAACCCAAAGTTGAATTTTGATGTTTGTGACAGAGGTGAGTTTCTATGGCAAAATCTCAATTCCCTTTTGCTAACCGATTACTTCCCTGGTCTATTGTGATTGGTGTTCTATTGCTTTACTGGTTGGGAGTCAACCTAATGATGTAAAGGCTTTGAGAAATTAAAACACAGTTGGGGGTGGGTTAATAAAAACCCACCCTCTGTTTATTTAGACGAATTTAACGGTTTAAGACGCGACTCTAGCCGCAGTGCGAGTCCGTCGCCGTCCCGTTGCTTGGGGTGCTGTCGTGCTAGTCGCAGATTCCTCCTCGGGAGTATTCTCATCTGAAAGAATAATATTCCCCTCTGGAGTATTCATCAGCAAGACCACCAAGGGATTATTGGGCTGCAATTCCCGTTTTAGCGATCGCTCAATTGCCCGTTCGACTTGAGTTTCTACACCCACCCAGTCGATTTCTTTTTGACCCTCAAAACTACGAGCCAACTCTGACCAATAATCTTTCAAAGTGTTTTCAATCGCCTGAGTCATCGACTTGTTCAGCACTTCGTGATCGACGGATGTGACGACCCCTCGGAAATGAATTTTGGGTTTAGCGATTAACTGACCATTCAAATCAATAGCTACCGCTACGGTAATCACGCCGTCTTCAGCCAATTGACGCCGTTCCCGCATGACATCATCTTTAACAACCCCTGTGCGAGAAGAATCAACAGGTTCAATTCCCGCTTTTACTTTGTCAATAACAGCAATAGAATTTGGAGTCAGTTCGACGACATCCCCATTGTCAATGATGATCATATTTTCTGCTGGAATTCCCATACTTTGAGCCGTCTGAGAATGTTTAACCAGCATCCGATGTTCACCGTGTACCGGAACAAAGAATTTCGGACGAGTTAAAGCCAGCATTAATTTTTGATCTTCTTGACAGCCATGACCCGAAACGTGAATGCCTTTATCACGGCCATAAATCACGTTTGCCCCCAACATCATTAATTTATCAATGGTGTTAACAACAGCGATAGTATTACCAGGAATCGGGTTCGCAGAAAAGACAACCGTATCGCCTCTTTTTATGCTAATTTGTCGATGAGCGCCGTGAGCAATGCGAGTTAAAGCGGATAGGGGTTCTCCTTGTGATCCAGTCGTCAGAATTAACACCTTGTCATCTGGTGTATCTCGCAATGAGTTCAGAGGAATGAATAAGTCATCCCGGCATTTGATATAACCTAAATTTCGGGCATGGGCGATCACATTCAACATCGACCGACCGACAACGGCCACTGCACGACCTTGTTTTTGGGCAATACTGAGAATAATATTTAGCCGATGTACCGAAGACGCAAAGGTTGTCACTAAAATGCGTCCAGGTGCTTGTGCAAAAATCCGCTCTAAGTTAGGATAAACTGAACTTTCAGACGGGGTAAATCCGGGAGATTCTGCATTAGTCGAATCACTCAACAAGCAGTGAACGCCTTTTTCGCCGTATTCTGCTAGTCGTTGAAAGTCAAAGAATTCGCCATCAACAGGCGTGTGATCAACTTTGAAGTCTCCCGTATGAATAACAACTCCGACCGGGGTATTAATAGCAACGGTAAAACTATCAGCAATAGAGTGAGTATTACGGATATATTCAACTAAGAAACTCTTGCCAATTCTGACAATTTCTCGGGGACGAACGGTTCTTAATTCGGTGCGATCTGAGACTCCTGCTTCTTCTAATTTTCCTTGAAGTAATGCCATCGCTAGTCGAGGGCCATAAATCACCGGAACATCAAATTGTTTGAGGTGAAACGGAATTCCACCGATATGATCTTCGTGACCGTGAGTGACGATCATGCCTTTAATTTTATGGCGATTTTCCCGCAGGTAGGTGACATCTGGGAGGACGATATTAACGCCGTGCATTCCATCAGTCGGAAAGGCAAGTCCGGCATCTAAAAGGATAATTTCATCGTCATATTCAAACACGCAGGTATTCTTGCCAATTTCATGCAAACCGCCTAAAGGAATTATCTTTAAGCCAGTACCATCGCTTTTGCTGATCGGTTTCCTTACTGAAGTTTTACTTTTAATGATGGGTGTTGTTCCGCTTTTAATCATGTTTTCCTTTTGGTGTGAAAGTTTATGGTTTAACGATGAACTTCGATAGCTGAAAGTTAATCTGAGTCAAAAACTCGATCAATAAAACTTTTATCAACTAACGACAAAATGTTCATAGATATTCAGTTGTCTGAAACTTTACTTTTTTTATTTTGCCTTTAAGCTTTTAGCAAATTGAGTTCACTTAAGACTTGCTGCAATTGTTGGGTTACTTCAGGAGGGGGGTCACACAGGGGGGGGCGAGTATGACCGACTTTCCAGCCTTGCAGCTTCAGGGCTGTTTTCACCGGAATGGGGTTCGTCACGACAAAAAGTGCCTTGAATAGTCCGAAGAGTTTTAGATGAGTTTCAGTGGCGATTTGCACGCTTCCTGCTTCAAAGGCCTGAATCATCTGCTGTAATCGATCTCCGACTAAATGACTCGCAACACTCACCACTCCAATACCACCCACTGCCAGTATAGGCAATGTTAGAGAATCATCTCCAGAGTAGATCTTAAATTCTGGTGGTGTCAAGCGTCGAATTTGACTCACTTGGTCTAAACTGCCGCTCGCTTCCTTAATTGCGACAATGTTAGAGATTTCCGCTAAACGAGCTACTGTTTCCGGTTGTAGACTCTGGCTGGTCCGACCGGGGACATTGTACAGCATCATCGGTAAATCGGGACTGGCTTGTGCGATCGCCCTAAAATGTTGATACAACCCTTCTTGGGGAGGTTTGTTGTAATAGGGAACCACTTGCAACGATCCGTCTAACCCTAGTTTAGCAGCTTTTTGGGTTGCTTCGATCGCCTCAGAAGTACAATTTGATCCGGTTCCGGCCATAACTTTGGCTTTGGAAGAAACCGATGACTGCACAACTTTAAAGAGTTCGTACTCTTCTGACCAACTCAGTGTGGGAGACTCCCCTGTTGTTCCACAGACAACTAGGGTATCTGTGCCATGCTCAACCAAATGAGCTGCCAACTGTTCTGCCACTTCATAGTTGACACTTCCATCCTCCTTAAACGGCGTAATCATCGCCGTCATCACCTTTCCAAAACTTACCATCTGCCTTAAGATCAGTTGTGCTGTTTCTTCTGTTTATCTTTCCGAATCGCCTCACTTATTTGAGTTGCGGTTGACCTGTTGGAGCGTTCCCAAGCTTTTCCGGGTCGGGGTGCAAACCTCAATTTAATGACTCGCGACTAAAGATGAACGCCCTAAAAGATTTTTTGCGACTAATAACTCAGCGATTTGTACAGCGTTCAATGCTGCTCCTTTACGAACTTGATCGCCACTGAGCCATAGTTCTAACCCACAAGGATGAGAAATATCCTGGCGGATACGACCGACTAATACGGGATCTCGACCCGTTGCATCGATGGGCATGGGGAAATAATTGGCCTGCCAGTCTTCTCGCAGTTCGACCCCTGGAGCTTGAGAGAGAACCTCGAGCGCTTTTGCCACACTAAAAGGCTCATCAAACTCTAGATTAATCGCTTCAGAATGGGCGCGAAGTACGGGAACCCGCACACAAGTTGCAGAAATTCTCAAGTCTTCGACTCCGAAGATTTTCCGAGTTTCATTCACCATTTTCATTTCTTCTTGGCAATATCCCGACTCATTCAAGGGAGAATTATGAGGGAATAAGTTAAAAGCCAAGGGATAGGGAAAAATTTCCGTCTGAGGAGTTTCTCCCTGCAAAATAGCGAGGGCTTGGGCTTTTAGTTCATCCATCGCTCTAGCCCCGGCACCACTGGCGGACTGATAGGTCGAAACAACGATGCGGCGAATGGGCTGCACTTGATACAATGGCCAAACCGCCACGGCCATCAAGATCGTTGTACAGTTGGGGTTGGCAATAATACCTTGGTGAGAGGCCGCCGCCTCGGGGTTGACTTCCGGGACAATCAGGGGCACCTGTGCATCCATTCTAAACGCACTGGAGTTGTCAATCACCACAGCCCCGGCTTCTACCGCCTGCGCCGCCCACTGTTTAGACGTCGTTGCACCGGCCGAAGCCAAAACCAAATCTACCTGGTCAAATGACTGTTCGTTAACGGCTTCTACCGCTATTTTTTCCTCCTTAAACCGCAGTTGAGTCCCTGCCGAACGCGGCGAGGCCAACAGCTTCAACTCGGCGACTGGAAAGTTGCGACTATCCAACAATTCCAGCAATTCAGTTCCCACTGCACCTGTCGCGCCTAAAATAGCAACTCGGTAAGACTTAGACAAAGTTCAAAACCCTCCGCCATCGACAATTCTAAAATCAACCTGAAATTTCAATATCAAAATTAATAACAAACAAAATCAGTAATCTACAATAGGAATCTGGATCTAAAATCGCTTCTCAGAGCCACTGAACGCTACCAAGAGCGAGATTGGCTATCTCTAAAGAGGAAACTGAGGGGCAGCTTGTCGCTCACAACCCGTTGCGATCGCGAGATAAGATACAATTGCACATCTAGTCGATAGACTAACTCATCCCAAATTATAGTTCCCCAGAATCAAAGTGTGTTGAGGGGTTATTGAGTTCAGAATACCACAATTATGAAAGTTACCCAGGAAAAACTTCCCGCTAGCCAGATTGGGCTAGATATCGAAATCTCACCGGAAATGTCCAAGAACGCTTACGAGCAGGTGATTCGTCAATATGCTCGTTCGGTTAATATTCCTGGGTTCCGGAAAGGGAAAGTCCCCCGCCATATTCTCGTCCAACGCTTAGGAGTTGATCGAATTAAAGCGGCGGCTTTGGATGATTTGATGCAGCAGTGCTTACCCAAAGCCGTTGAACAGGAAAACATCCCTGCCATTGGGAGTTTTGAACTCCGGGGTGATGTTGAACAATTGGTCGCCCAGTACGAACCCGGACAACTTCTAACCATTAAAGCGGCGGTTGATGTCGCCCCCGAAGTCAAACTTGGCCAATATACTGGCTTAACGGTACAAGCCGAAGAAATCAAATCCGATCCGGCTCGGGTGGATCAAGTGTTAGAACAGGAACAAGCCAAGTTAGCCACGTTAATTCCGGTGGAAAACCGACCCGCTCAAACGGGTGATATGGCATTTGTGGACTTCAAAGGTGTATTAGAGACTGTTGGCGAAGACGGAGAACCCCAGGAAATTCCAGGGGGTCAAGCGGAAAACTTCCAAGTTGAGTTAGTAGAAGGACAATTTATTCCCGGTTTTACCGAAGGAATGATTGGCATGAACCCCGGTGAAACCAAAGAACTTCAGGTCAAATTTCCTGATGATTATGGCGATGAGGAATTAGCCGGACAGCCGGCAGTTTTTACCGTTACCTTAAACGAACTCAAGGAAAAAGAACTTCCCGAGCTTGATGATGAATTCGCCGAAGAAGTCAGTGAGTTTAGCACCTTAGCCGAACTTCGCGAGTCCTTAGAGAAGCGATTTCAACAGGAAGCCGAAGATCAAACGACTGCCAACAAACATAAGGCTTTAATTGAGGCAATTGTCGCAGATCTTGAGGTCGAAATACCGGAAACGATGATTCGACAAGAAGTTGATCAAGTGCTGACCCAGCAAGCCATGCAGTTGAGTCAAATGGGAGTCGATATTAAACGGCTGTTTACCCAAGAGATGATTCCTCAAATGCGGGAGCGTTCTCGTCCCCAAGCCATTGAACAGCTTAAGCAGTCTTTGGCCCTCAAGGAAATTGCCAAGCAAGAATCTATTACGGTTTCTGAGGAAGATATTAAAGCCGAAGAAACTAAAGCAATGGAACAATTGCAGGGACAAGAGGTTGATCTAGATCGGTTGCGCGAAGTGGTCACAGAAGACTTACTGAAGAAAAAGACCTATGCTTGGTTAGAGGAAAACTGCACAATAGAGTTGGTTCCGGAAGGGTCTTTAACTCAGTCAGAGGAGTCTGAGCAGCCGGAAACTTCAGAAGAAACCTCTGAGGTGGAAGTCGAAGTCTTGACTTCTGAGTCTACAGAAACTTCTGCTGAGTCAGAGAGCGTTTCTGAGTGATTTCTTTAACGTTTAAGGACTAGAAAGGGCTAATCCCCTAACCTGTTAACGGGGAAAGGGGACAGCTAGCCTTTGGAAAGGCTGAAGTCAGCAAGTTCTGACATCGCCCATCTCAGACGTGATCGCCTTACACCTGACACCGGAAACCGTTCACCCATTCTAATCCCTCGTTTTCTGGGTAAATCTCAGTTTCTCTCGAGCCGTTCTAGTCGAGTTAAGGCATAATAGATCGTATCAAGCTTAACGGATTCAACAATTGCCCAAGGTGCAGAAGGCACTGTTTTAAAATACAGGGGTTAATTCACGCAATCGATCATTTAAAACCTAGTTATCTATCCCATGATTACATCTGAGTCTTCTCCTTGCCCAATTGTGAGTTTTAACAATCGCGATGTCATTAGCGTTAGCCAACGAAACTCGGCTTCTACCCATCCGGCTAACGTAATGATTCCTATGGTGATCGAACAGTCAGGGATGGGAGAGCGGGCGTTTGATCTCTACTCGCGTTTACTCAGAGAAAGAATTATTTTTCTGGGAACAGAAATTGACGATGAGATCGCAAACGCTGTCAGCGCCCAGATGTTGTTTCTTGATGCTGAAGATCCCGAAAAAGATATCCAACTCTATATCAACTCTCCAGGCGGTTCTGTCACAGCCGGAATGGGAATTTACGACACCATACAGCAAGTTCGCCCGGATGTGGTAACAATCTGTTATGGTTTGGCCGCTAGTATGGGAGCATTTCTGCTTTCGTCTGGTGCCAAAGGAAAACGAATGTCGCTTCCCAACGCCCGGATTATGATTCACCAACCTCTCGGCGGCGCTCAAGGACAAGCGGTAGATATTGAGATTCAAGCTAGAGAAATTCTCTATCACAAGCGCATCCTCAATGAAATTCTCGCGGAAAATACAGGTCAACCTTTTGAACGAATTGAGGCTGATACTGAACGCGACTTCTTCATGTCCGCCGAAGAATCTAAAGAATATGGTCTAATAGATCAGGTGATCTCTAAACAGAATCGTCCTATTCCTGGAGAATCTGTCCAAGCAGCCACATAAGACGAGGCAATTATGTCTAAATACGACTCCCATCTAAAATGTTCCTTTTGCGGAAAATCTCAGGAGCAAGTCCGTAAGTTGATAGCGGGGCCGGGGGTTTATATCTGCGATGAATGCGTGGAGTTATGCAATGAGATTTTAGATGAGGAGTTGTTCGATCCGAGTGCAACAGCTGCACCTCCTCAAACTTCTCGTCCTCAAGCCGCTCCTCCGCCTAAGCGTCGTTCCCGTCCCAGTCGCGTTGCACTCAACCAGGTTCCTAAACCTGTCGAGATCAAAACCTACCTTGATAGTCATGTCATTGGTCAGGATGAAGCCAAAAAAGTGCTTTCTGTAGCGGTTTATAATCACTACAAACGTTTAGGTTTTATCCAAGGGAAAGGTCGCCCGTCCACAGAAGATAACATTGAGTTGCAAAAGTCTAATATTTTGCTCGTTGGCCCGACGGGTAGTGGTAAAACCCTGTTAGCCGAAACACTGGCCAAAATGTTGGATGTTCCCTTTGCGGTGGCGGATGCAACCACTTTGACGGAAGCGGGATATGTGGGCGAAGATGTCGAAAATATTCTGTTACGGTTGTTACAAGTTTCAGATTTTGATGTCGAAGAAGCTCAACGAGGAATTGTCTACATCGACGAAATTGACAAAATTGCTCGTAAAAGTGAAAATCCTTCCATTACTCGCGATGTCTCCGGAGAAGGGGTTCAACAAGCTCTCCTGAAAATGTTAGAAGGAACCGTCGCCAATGTTCCTCCCCAGGGCGGACGTAAACACCCCTACCAAGACTGCATTCAAATTGATACCAGTAATATTCTGTTTGTCTGCGGGGGGGCCTTTGTGGGACTCGACCGAATTATCGAGCAGAGAACGGGTAAAAAGTCAATGGGCTTTATTCAAGGGGAAAAGGAAGAAGTCAAAGAAAAACAGTCAGCCGATACCCTGAAGAAGATGGAACCCGATGACTTGGTTAAATTTGGGTTAATTCCTGAATTAATTGGCCGAATTCCAATGGTTGCGGTACTTGATCCGTTAGATGAAAAGGCATTGATGGCAATTCTAACTGAACCTCGCAGTGCTTTAGTTAAACAATATCAAAAACTACTGCGAATGGATAATGTGCAGCTAGAATTTGAACCTGATGCCATTCAAGCGATCGCCCAAGAAGCCTATCGTCGGAAAACCGGCGCCCGGGCGTTGCGGGGAATTGTCGAGGAATTGATGCTGGATGTCATGTACGAGTTACCCTCTCGTAAAGATGTGAAACGCTGTCAGGTGACAAAAGAAATGGTTGAAAAACGATCAACGGCGGAGTTGTTAGTTCATCCGTCTTCGTTACCTACACCCGAGTCTGCTTAACTTTTAAACAGAAGCAAACAGGTCTTCGGCTAAACCAAAAGAAAGCGTCATTCCAGCACCACTTAAAGCGTTAACCAGGGTAACGCCTGTTTCCGCTTGGGCGATGAATTCGGTTTTTCCGGGGATTTTGGCATAGACTCCATTCCAGGTTTCCGCAATCTCAAATGAGGGAACCTGTACAAAAGTTTTGAGATAATCAAGGATATATTGGTTAATTTCGGCTTTATTAAACGGATCAGGATTTAAACCGTATTCGTGAGAATCTCCAATGGTTAATTCCCCTTGAGAATTTTGGGAAACCATCACATGAATTCCCCATTGGGGAAAATAAGGGGTTTCGCTTTGAATTCTATCTTTTAATGCAGTTAGAGAGTGACAATGAGAAAATGCTGCATAATGGGTTAATGTTAACCCGCCACAGAGAGAAGTTCCTATTTGAAATTGATGGGGTTGTGGGGCGGTTCGCATCATTTGCAGTTTAACTTTAGTCATCCCACTTTCTGCATAAATTTCGGGATAAAGAGTTTCAAAATCTCTCCCACTACAGACAAAAATCTGATCGGCTTTCCAAGTTTTTCCCCCGGCGATGAACTGAGGATAATTAATCTCAGTCACAACAGTTCCCCATCTAAATTCTACCCCATATTCAGCCGATAAAAAAGCTGGAATTTTGGCGATCGCTTCTCGGGGATCAACAATCACTTCCGTTGAACTCCACAGCGTCCCCAGTAACCCTTCTGTCTGGACGGCTGAACTTTTTTGAATTGTGTCTTCGGGTGTTAATAAAGCCACTGTATCCAGATTTGTGGTCGCGATAAATTCTTCTAAAACCGCTAATTCATCTTGACGATAAGCCGTATGAAGTGAACCACAACAATCTGTTTTAAATCCGGCTTTGTCGGCAATTTGTAGCCAAATTTCTCTTGATTTTAAGGCGCGATTCAATAACAAACCTTGAGGTTGACCAATCGGCCAAATCATGCCAAAATTACGAATAGAAGCCCCGATTGCTTGTTGATTGCGTTCAAAAACGACAACTTTTAATCCGCGTTTTGCTGCGGCTAAAGCATGGGCTAAACCGACGATTCCCGCCCCGACAATTGCAACTTCTGTTGATTTAATTTGAGTCATTTTTAAAAAATTTTTTATAAGTTAGTGATGATTTTGGCAAGTTCCCGGAGAGAATCAAGTAAACCATCATTGGGGTATTGTTGTAATTGTTCTCGGGTATGAGTGCCGTTGGTAACAGCTAAAGATAATAAACAATTTGCATTGATTCCTGCGGCTAAATCAACGGGAGTATCGCCAATATGAATGACTGTTTTTGAGTCTTTTATTCCGAGCTGGTACATAGCTTTTTGAATCATATAAGGAGCGGGACGACCTTGATTATTATAAATTTCATCGGGTGTTACAGAAGCTTGAATGATAGAATATTCGGAGCCAATATAGTTATTATCTAAACCTTTATCCCAAGCTAAACGATTTAAAATAATATCGGTAACTTTTCGATAAAATCCGGTATTCAACGCAATTTTTATCGTTTGGGATTTTAACTCTTTAAAGAGTTCTAGACAGCCTTCTGTGGGTTCAACAGGTTGAGTTAAATAATGAGTTTCTAAGATTTCTTTAAATAAGGTATAGGACTGTTCAACTTGAGCGGAATAACTCGGATTATCTGTGCCAATTTGTTCAGCCCAAAGGGTTTGAAAAACGAGCTTTTTTGACCATCCCATCATGGAATTAATCCGATCAGCGTTAGTCTTTAAGCCTGTGGTTTCTGCGGCTTGAAAAAAACACTGTTGAACTTCGTTCTGATCTTGAACCGTTGTCCCTGCCATGTCAAAGACAACTAATTGAATACTCGCCATTGAATAGTCACAAAATAGGGCTAAATTAGACGATCAAGCTTTTAATCAGATTAAAGTTTATTGGGTTGTGAAATCGCCGAAATCACAGGATTTTTTAAGAATTGTCAGAAACCGGGTTTTTAATCCCCACAGTGTTGGGGGGCGGGTTGAGTAATGTTATTGTTAAGATGGATAAATTGATGTGAACCCGCCCTACGGTTTTTAGCTTAATTCTTAATTTTACCACAACGTTGATTCGCCGTAACAGCTTCCATCATTTTTTACTTTCCTCAAAGATTATCCTTCCCTTGGAGGAAGTCATCGTCCGAAATATCGCTTATTCTAGATGTAGAGAGACTTAAATACAAGTTTCTCCATTTCAAGAATTCTGGAGGATAAAAAAATGAGCATCTTCTCCAAAGTTACACTCGTCGTTGCCAGTTCTATTCTATTTTCTGTAGGTTTATCGACTTCAGCGATCGCCGAGAACCCTGGGAATGTTCAAAAATTGATCGAAACGGGTATCTGTCCAGGATGTGATTTGCGGGGAGCAGACTTAAGCAAACTTCACCTGATAGGGGCGGACTTAAGAGAAGCCGATCTCTCAGGGGCAAATCTAGCATACACCAATTTAGAGGGAGCGGATCTATCAGGAGCCAATCTTGAAGAAGCGAATTTAAAAGGGGCGTTTTTGAATAGTGCGGAATTAGATGATGCTAATTTGTCTCTAGCAAACTTAACCGATGCGAACTTAATTCAAGCTCGAATGGAGGGAACAAACCTAATAGGAGCTAATCTTAATGGTGCGAGTTTCTTGGTAGAATCTCTCGAAGAAGCTCAACTGTCTCCTCTGGGTTCAGCAGAAGAATTAGGACAGCAAGAGCAGTTAAGTATTGAAAGACAAGAATCTCAGCTTACCTTTCCGGTAGGAGGACAGGAGCAGAACGAGTTTGAATATACAACAGAATATCTCAATGAAGTTTTTGAGCCTTTAGAAGTCAATCGTGATCCGAGTTCAATTCCTTTTCCTCCCCGGATAGAATTTTAGGGAAATGGTTAACCGGATGAAAAGTTGTCAGGTGTTGAGTTCCCATTCACTGAGAAGATCACAAGCTCGAGATGAATATTCAGCAGATAGTTAGGGTGCTTCCACAAACATAGAAGCATCAAACTATCTGTAAGTGTTGCTGAATTTTGAATTATAAAAATTGTCGCCATTGAAATTCGGCGAGTTGCTTGGCTTGAGCAATGGTTTCTTTGGGTTCCCAAATTCCCTGTGCAATTAAGTGTCCTTCTGGTGAGCGATATTGATAGGTGACTCGATAATGATGTTTCTCATTTTTGGGGTTGTGAGTTTCCTTTTCGATGTGGAGTTCAATGGTTCCGAATTCATCGCTATAAGTCGCTTGACAAGTATGGTCTTGTTCTTTCCAGTCCAATTTTGAGGAATGATGAACCTCTGTTTTTGGGAAAGTCGTCCAGGTGGCGGACAAGGCAGATCGAGTATTAACAGTATCAACAACTTGAGAGAGCAGATTTTGAGTCTTCATAAGCGGGTTCTCAGAATTCAGTAGATGTTGACTAGAAATGAAATAATGAAATAGGAAGTAAAAGCTGCTTGACTGCAACTGACTCCTAGTTCAGATTCGATTGACAATCTTGATGACCAAATTAAAAAATCGCTTGACTGAAGTTATCCGGTCAATAGAATCGATTATTTAGTTACATACACCGTAGAGAGGATAATTTCCCGATCTCTCATAAAGTCAGGCTGATCATTGAGTTCAATTGAAAATCTGAGCAACCTGATCTCTATCAAAAGGTCAGCTTACATACGCTTAATTTGATGAGAATACTCTCATGATTTTCCTGGGCTTGTATCAAAATTGCGTTCCAAGGTGTAATCAAGATGTGCGAGTGTTGTCACCCGTGGGAGCCAGATGATTGCACTATCAATGCTCTTTGAATGCAACTCCATATGAGTAGAATTTGCCCAGTTATCTGTGAATGTTTCTTTTTGGCTTGAAAGAACAATATATGAGACTTAACACACAAGATACTAATACAAAAAACTCAATTGCAGCAACTCATGTCATCTCACCTTGACCAAATCTTTACAATAAAATTGTAGTCTAGAAAACATTACTTCACACCAGAGGGGGTTATGTAAAGCTATTGAGTTTGATCTGAACCACTCCCTTACTAAAGTTTTTGATCTAAACCGCCAATAATGTTTGTTGATCAGTAACAAACAATAAGTTGATAAGATTTATGTCAGATAATTGCATACTCAAGCAACATTGTCAATTTTTTGGCTGACCCTGTTAGCAAACGCTAACAATAGCATTAAAATAGATTTCTGTTTACTATCGAAAGAAGTAGCAGAGTACCGGATCGGATAGACAGGACTTGATACTTTTTCACCTGCAACATCCATCTTTGGATAAAATGCTTATATCTCTCCACTGACAAATCCGATGAAAATTCTGATTGTGGAGGATGACTGGGAAATCGCCCAACTCATCCAACAAACATTAGAAAATGAGGGTTTTTCCTGCGAAACGGCCCGCGACGGTTGGGGCGCTTTAGAATGGTTTCAAAGCCAGCAGCCAGACCTGATCATTCTTGACTTGATGCTTCCCGGTCTAGATGGCTTAGAAGTCTGCGCCCGTATTCGTCAGCAACCCGGGGCTAAAGATCCCTATATTATGATGCTGACGGCGAAAGGAGAAGAAATTGATCGGGTGATTGGTTTATCTACGGGGGCGGATGACTATCTGGTTAAACCCTTTAGTCCCAGAGAATTAGTTGCTAGAGTGCGGGCTTTGTTGCGTCGCAGTTTGCGTCATGGGGGACAAAGCCAAATTTACCGTACAACCCATTTTACCGTTGACCTTGATCAACATTTAGCTTACCGTCAACTGGACTCTCAAACTTCAGAACCCCTAGATTTAAGTCCTTTAGAATTTAATTTGCTGGTTACTTTAGTGAGTTATCCGGGTCGGGTTTGGAACCGAACTCAATTGATTGATAAACTTTGGGGAGATGATTTTTTTGGGGATGAACGAGTTGTTGATACTCATATCGCCCGACTGCGAAAAAAAATTGAACCTGATCCCACTCATCCTCAGTTTATTAAAACAGTTGTCGGAACGGGATATAAATTTGAAGATACTACAACAGATCGGTAATGGGGAATAGGAAATAGGTTACAGGTTACAGGTTACAGGCGATCGCTGAAAAAACTGGTCACTGGTCACTGCATAACTGTAAACTGAACCCAACCCGCCCTGACTCTGGGAGAATGGAAATAATTAATTATGGCTAAACTGAACTTGCGATCGCGTTTACTGTTGTCTCATCTGTTAGTCATGGGAGTTGGATTGGGTAGTTTTATTTTAATGAGTAAAGTCTACTCACCTCGTCTATTTGTTTTACAACTCGAACGCCTTGAACAAACCCAGTTTTTTAATGTTCGTTCTGTGAAAACCTATCTGGTTCGGGGATTTGAAATCACTTGGAATCGTAGTACCTTATGGTCGGTTGGTGTGGGTGCAACGGCGGCGGGTGCGTTGAGTTATTGGGTGGCTAAACGGATTACTCAACCTTTAACTCAAATGCGAGAAATTACTCAAAAGTTTGCAGCCGGAAACTTAGATGAACGCATGGTAAAAAGTGAAATTCCTGAACTGAATCTACTCAGTTTAAGCTTTAACCGAATGGCGGAAAGTATCGAGGGAATTGAACAGCGACGCCGAGAATTAATTAGTGATATGACCCACGAATTGAGAACACCCTTAACGGTTGTACGAGGCTATTTAGAAGAAATGTCAGAGGGGAGAATTGAACCTTCTGATGAACTTTATCAGCGTTTAATTCGAGAAACTCGCCGCTTAGAACGATTAGTGAATGATTTACAAGAACTTTCTAAAGCCGAAGCCGGATATTTGGTGATCAATCCTCAACCGATCAACCTCCGTCCACTTTTAGAGTCTTTAGTTGCTCGTTTTGGCGATCAACTGTTAGAAGATGGGCCTGTTTTAAAATTAGATTATCAGTCGAATTTACCGCTTGTTTTGGCTGATCTAGATCGAACTGAACAAATTTTAGTGAATCTGTTAGGAAATGCAATTCGTTATACTGACACAGGTTCAATTACCATTCAAGCTTGGCAAGAATTAAACTTAGTTTGGATTGCTATTATTGATACGGGTTTTGGAATTTCAGAAACGGATTTACCCCATGTTTTTGAACGGTTTTGGCGAGGAGAAAGATCGCGTTCGCGTCAATGGGGTGGAACCGGAATCGGGTTAGCCATTACAAAACGTTTAGTTGAACTACAAGGCGGTAAAATAGAAGTTGAAAGTGAACTCGGAAAAGGGAGTACATTCCGTTTTTGTTTACCGATAACTTAGATAATATGATGTCCGTTTATTAATTCTGTTATGGGGAGGGGCGGGTTTATCTAAATCTCCGAGTAGTAGTAAAGATATTGTCGAACCCGCCCCTACAGAATGATCATCTCAATCAGGCTGAGAAACCGGCTTCGATAACGAAAAATACTAATCAAATCTTAAATTACTGCCCAACTTGAAAAATATCTTCTGCTGTTAAATTTAACTCAGGAAAAATGAGAGATTCTATGCGTTCGCTTCCCCGATATAATTTTACCATATATTCGCCTTCGCTCATTTGATAAACTGAAATTGTCGGTTGTTTGGGATTGCCAATATATCGCCTTCCCCCCAATCCTAAATAATCAATAATCCAATATTCAGCAATTCCCAGTTTTTCATATTCTCCCAATTTCACGGAGTAGTCATCTTGCCAATTTGTACTCACCACTTCTACAACTAATTTCAAACTTTCGCCTCGGGTTAAAGTTGAGCGTTTTTTCCACAGGGGTTCCTCAGTTAAAGCCTGTTTATCAATGACCGCAATATCAGGACTATAACCCGTATTTTCGGAACCAATGGGTTTAATAATACATTGTCGAGGAATCAAATAGGACAATTTAAGACGGCGTATCTCTAACGTTAGCTCTGCTGCTATTTCACCTGCGACTTGTTCGTGAGTTCCTGTAGGTTGCATTTCGATAACTGTTCCTCCGTGCAATTCAAAACGACCGTAGCCATCGGGATACCAATCTAGAAATTCTTCTAGGCTCAAAGCTTTAGGCGTTGATAAAATTTGACGCTCTGATGTAGCTTGACTCATCGTTAATTTTACCTCAATTTATGCTAATATAATTCTATCATTTCTCCGAGTCGTAGTATGAGTTCAAAATAAAATACTTATGGTAATTTCCGATAAACCCCAAACCCAAAACCTCTCTGTTGATGAATTTTTAGCCTTACCCGAAACGACACCCGCCAGCGAGTATATCGACGGCAAAATTTATCAAAAACCCATGCCAAAAGGAAAACATAGCTTACTCCAAGGTCGTCTAATGAATGCCATTAGCACAGTCGGAGAAGAACAAAAGTTAGCCTGTGCTTTCCCCGAGTTACGCTGTTCGTTTGGGAAACGTTCAATTGTGCCGGATATTGTTGTGTTTGAGTGGGCAAATATTCCCCTAGATGAACAAGGTGAAATGAGTAACGATATTAACATCCCACCCGACTGGATAATAGAGATTTTATCACCCGATCAAAGTACAACTCGGGTGATTAATAATATTTTATTTTGTCTTAAACAGGGAACAAAGTTAGGTTGGTTAGTGGAACCTCAAGAACGATTGGTGTTAGTTTTTAAGCCCAACCAACAACCAGAATTTTTTGAAAGTGAACAAGTTTTACCTGTTCTTGAAGTGTTGGAAGATTTACAACTCTCAGTTAATACTTTGTTCAGTTGGTTGAGTTTTCCCGCTTAATACCTGTTAATGCCAGATCTGATTAAACTTTATTAATTGTATCTGTTGTATTAAAAATAAAAATTTCATAGGTGATGAGTTTTGCCAAACTAAAAAACTCTAATCCTTTGGCAGTTAACCAATCTTGTGAATTGGCAATAATTAATTTATTGATTGCTTTGTATGTCGGTTGAACATTTCCGGTGATATCCAGTTTTTAAACGAGATGAAATCCTGTTTTTTGAGCAATTTTTTTGTAACTATCGAGTCCTATAAACTGCACCACTTGCGTAGCCTTTGAGCCATAGGTATTCGTAATCATCCGGCTAAGGATTTGCGTTTCAAAAAATGACCAAAATAACAATATTTTCGGACTCATCAAAAAATCAACGATAATTAATTTTCCACCGGGTTTGAGAAAATGATGAGCTTGATCAAAAAACCGTTCTCGACTGGGAAAAGCAAAAATACATTCTAAAGCTATGATGATGTCAAATTTCTGGGAAAAATCAGGAAACTGACAAGCATCTCCGTGAATAAACTCTACAGAATTGCCATTTTTAGGCTGAATGATTTCTTTCGCCTTCTCAACTTGAACCTGATCAATATTAAGACCAAACAGTTTTAAATGACTGTAAGTTTGATTGAGTAAATTAATCGTTCCTCCAAAACCACACCCAGTATCTAGAATGTTAGCTTTTTCTGGAACTTGAGCCAGTTTTAACACCAGTTTTGAGAGATTATTTGCAGCTTGGCCAAAGTCCTTTAGTTCTCCTGTAGCTTGTTGTGGATCTTGCCAAAATCCCCAATGAATATGCTGACCAAAAGCTGTTTCTAACTCAGGTTCTTGTTTAAATTTTTCAACGAGCGAATCAAAATATCTCATATTTTTTCATCTAAAATAGAGATATTTTATCAGAAGTTTAAAGGATTTACAAGGATAAAATTAAGCGTGTTAGCCCAGGAAAAAATTGACTAAAAATCTGCTACTCGCTGCAAAAGCTTATTCTACAAGGGTTCGACGGGTAGAGTGCATCAAACGATCAAACTCGTTAAACTGAGGAAAGATGGAAGCAATTTGACGAACCCTAACTCCTACAAAAGCCCATTCTACAAGGGTTCGACGAGTTTAGAGCCAGATGTAACAAAATTGTCAACTCCCTGTCATACCCCTGTCACATTCATCCCCTATCTTAAGAAATGTCAGCCCAAAACACAAAACGTTCCTCGACAAGCTCCTCACACCCTTGGGCTGACTTTTCCTAATACTGTTATCGCAGAAAACAACGACATTATATAGACTAAATAACTATGACCACCAAAATTAAAGACTTTGAGTTTTCTTCTGGTTTTAACAATAAATCTCAGGATAACAAATCATCAAACTCTATTGTGCAAAAATTAGTCAGTTCAACGACCTTAATTGCATTAGGAGCCGGATTAGCGATTGGAGGAACCCAATTTTTTACTGCTAAATCGGGTGCAGAAACTATCACAAAATCTTCTATTCTTCCATTGGCAGAAACAATTTCTAGTCCGGCAAATGCCATTCAAGTTCCCTCTAATTTTGTTGCGGCTGTTGTCCAACAAGTCGGCCCTGCCGTTGTAAGAATTGATGCTCAACGAACAGTCGAAAATCAAGTTCCTGAAGCTTTAAACGATCCCTTTTTCCGTCGTTTCTTCGGTGAACAAATCCCCAATATTCCCGAGAGACAAATTCAATCCGGTACAGGTTCAGGCTTTATTATTGACTCAAAAGGTGAAATTATAACAAACGCTCATGTTGTCGATGGAGCGAGTAAAGTAACAGTTACTCTCAAAGATGGTCGTCAATTTGAAGGGAAAGTTGTGGGGAAAGATCCCGTAACAGATGTTGCGGTTATTCACATTGAAGCGGAGAATTTACCCACCGTTAAACTGGGAAATTCTGAACAATTGCAACCCGGAGAATGGGCGATCGCAATTGGAAACCCATTAGGATTAGATAGTACCGTAACCACTGGAATTATTAGTGCAACTGGACGTTCCAGCGCTCAAATCGGAGTTCCCGATAAACGAGTAGAATTCATTCAAACCGATGCAGCGATTAATCCGGGAAATTCCGGCGGTCCACTTCTCAATCAAAACGGTGAAGTGATTGGCGTAAATACTGCAATTTTACAAGGCGCTCAAGGACTCGGTTTTGCCATTCCCATTAATACGGTACAACAAATTGCCGCCGAATTAGTCGCAAATGGCAAAGTTGAACATCCATTTTTAGGGATTCAAATGTTAACTTTAACGCCAGAATTAAAGAATGAATTAAACAGTGATCCGAATAGTGGAATCATAATTAATCAAGATCAAGGCGTTTTAATTATGGGAGTTGTCCCCAATTCTCCCGCAGAGAATGCAGGTTTGAGGGCAGGAGATGTGATTGAAAAAGTTAACGGCGAAACCGTCAAAGCCTCCGAGCAAGTTCAGCAAGCTGTTAACCGAGAAAGAGTTGGCAGTCAGTTAAACTTAGAGTTAAGTCGCAACGGTAAACCCCTCAATCTCAATGTGCGTGCGGGTGCATTGTCTGCTATCGAAAACTGATATAACACGGTATAAACCGTATTAATGTTTCGTTCCTGTCTTGCAAAGTTCCTTCTCGACGGAAACCGCCGAGATCGGACTTTGCGCTGCATCACCCCGGACTGTCGGCAGTACCCGGTCAGACAGGCTTAAACCGAATAGCCTTCGGCAAAACGTTCTAAATTTAGGCTGGCATTCAAATCACGGTCAAGGCTTACACCGCAATTCTTACAATTGAAAACCCGTTCTTTCAGTGGCATTTCTTGAACGTGACCGCAATTTGAACAGGTTTTAGTTGACGGATAGAATCTATCAGCAAACACTACTCTTGAACCGTACCACGAGGACTTATACTCGACTTGGCGGCGAATTTCATAAAAAGCAGAATCGGCTATAGCACCCGCTAATTTATGATTTTTCAACATCCCAGAAACATTCAAGTCTTCTAACCCGATGACTGCGTGGTTTTTGCATAGCCATGAGGTTAATTTTTGAATTGTATCTTTGCGAATGTTGACAATTCTTTGATGAGCTTTTGCGAGTTTCAGTCTAGCTTTGTTCCTGTTATTTGAACCCTTCTGTTTTCTTGAGAGTTCGCGTTGAAGTCGGGCTAGATTTTTTTGAGCTTTTTTGTGGGCTGCTGGGTTAACAAAAACAGTACCATCTGAACAGGTCGCTAATACCTTAACCCCAACATCAACACCCAGGTATTCTCTTGATTTTACAGTCGGTTCTGGCTCAAATTCGTAGGCTACAGACAGATACCAAGAATCAGCGACTCGACTAATTGTGACTCGTTTAGTCTGAATTTCGGGAAGGGGTTCGTAAGTGTTAACCCATCCAATAAAAGGAAGTTTTAACCTCCTCCCTGAAAACCTCATTACTTGGCCACAATTATCGAGAGTAAAGCTATCATTTCTGCCTTTTTTCTTGAACTTAGGATGTTTGGCAATGCCTTGAAAAAATCGGCTAAATGCTTCTCCCAAGTGCATGAAAGCAAATTGATAAACTCTAGAACTTAGGGTTGACTGCCAGGGATAGTTTGGCTTAATGTGATTGGTGTAGAACTTTTTTAGCTTATTCGTTGAAGGTTTTAAACCCTGTTTGTAAGCTTCATTCCACATCGCTAACGCCCAGTTCCAAACCCACCTAGAATATCCGGCGTGGGTCGCCATTAAAGTCTTCTGTTTGTTGTTCAGTTTTAACTTGGTATGATAGGCTCGTTGCATAGATCTATTATCTGATCTTACGGATAGTACCGTGTTGTACCATAAATTGTCTACTAAGTTACTGCTCCCCAATCTTAACCCCATTTTCGTAGGGGCGCAAAGCTTGCGCCCTTTTTTGCTTGCGCCCTGTTTTGCAAACTGTTTTGCGCCCTTTTTAAAATGAATAATTATCGGGTTATCAGGAATTTTTAATTTGCAAAACAACCCAATCAAACGTATCCAAAACTTGCTTGAGAGCGGTGTCATCTTGAACAGTCGATAAGCGAATTCCCGGCGATCTAAACTCAGTTTTATCAACCGGAAGTGATAAACCAATTGAACTCAATTGTCCGCGTAGTTCCACCCATTTTTCCTCTCGATCAAAAGGCGGTTGAGAACCATATTTAATCGAAGAAATTTCTAAGCGGCCCGAAATATCAACACTAAATAACTTATGAGGTTTTCTACCTTTTTGATGTAAAATTGCAGCAAAACCCCCATAAATATCTCCCGTTCCCCATTGAACATCAGTTTCAGGCTGTTTCCGCGCCCAAGCATGAATTTTTCGAGCCATTTCCACCTCATCAATACCGCGTCTGATCTTCAATTCTTCAAAGAAAGAATTCTCATCCCAACGCCGTCTTTCACCCGTTGCACTTGATTTTTTCTGTTGGGCTTCTGCGGTTTGACCAATAACACGGGGAACTAATGTTTTTAAACCCTCTTGGGAAACATATTGCTTAATTTCCAACGCCCAAACCTCCACCGGATCAGTTTGTTCATTGAGAAATTCAACAATACGTCTTAAGGGGGCAGGAATTTCATCCGCTACAAAAATCAGACGAATTTTTCCCGCTTGAATGTTAGTTTTTACCTTTTGCCAAAACCGTTCTTCATCAGCTTCTGAACCTAAAAATTCCTCAAAAACTTGCTCCGGATCACGACCTTGATCGCGACAATTGGCTTCAAATTGAGCAATCGTTGATTCTACAGGCCAATAAATCCCGAGATTTGCCGCGTAGTCCAACATTTGACCGAGCATTTTTTGACGAGTCTCGGCATTGTGAAAGCGTTTAATTTCCACTAAAGTCGGAATTGCATCTTGATCAAGAAATAGATGATCGAGTGACCAACGTCCAGTCGATTCTTCCTCCGCCGGAAGCGTCACTTCCCGAGAAATCACTAACCATCGTCTTGATGTTGCCCGATCAATTTCATCCCCAGCTAACAAATTCGGATAACTTTCCAACAATTCTTGAAGCTGATCTTCTGAGTCGTAAGCTTGCTCCATCATTTCCACAAGCTGATCATCATCTTGGATCAGATATATCCCTCCACCCATAGCTATTCTGCCAATATAATAAATTTTGAAATTTCAGCCTTGAGATTCACCCCATCAACCCATCAATAATTTTGAGACTGATTTTGAGTTGCTAATAATTCCAGCTTTTTTTAATTTTTGGTCTTTCCTCAATATATCAGTCTCAAATTCCAATTGTTAGTGATCTCAGTGCCACTGACCTGTAAACACCCATTCAGCCGGCCCACTCATATACAGCCGTTCGTCAGAGGCTGACCATTCAATTTCTAGACATCCTCCGGGTAATTCTACTGTTACGAGGCGATCGCTATTTCCCGTTAATACCCCCGCCACAACCACGGCACAGGCGCCTGTTCCGCAAGCTAAGGTTGCACCCGCTCCTCGTTCCCAAACGCGCATTTTCAGATAATCCGGTTTAACCACTTGGATAAATTCAGTGTTGGTTCGTTCAGGAAATGCCGGATGATGTTCAAATAGCGGCCCAATTTGAGCTAAGGGAATCGCCGCCACGTCTTCAACAAAGGTAATACAGTGAGGATTACCCATACTGACACAAGTGACGAGCCAGGACTGTTCAGCGACAACTAGAGGCACGTTAACAGCCTTTTCGTCGGCTTGAACCAAAGTTGTGGGAATTTCTGCGGCGAGTAGTCGAGGTTTCCCCATATCGACTTTGACCTGTCCATCTGGGAGAATCTCCGGGGTGATAATACCCGCCAAGGTTTCAATCTTGTAACTTAGAGAAGATTCTGTGCTGTTAATTTTACCGTCACGACGTTCTAAATCGGCGATAAATTTAGCCAGACAGCGAATCCCGTTTCCACACATTTGCGGTTCTGAACCATCTGAGTTAAAGATCCGCATCGTATAGTCCGTGTTTGAGGTTCCCGGTAAGGCAAAAATCACCCCATCCGCCCCGATGCCAAAATAGCGATCGCACATCTGCATTGCCATTTCAGGAGTAACAATCGGTTCTGACTGATGACGATTATCAATCAAGATAAAATCATTACCCAAACCCTGGTATTTCCTAAACTCAATAGCCATTGCATCCTCCACGGCTCACAAAGATTAGTCTAGCAGATAGGGAGAGAGCCAGACAGTTTACACTCACCCGTGAGGGTGACGGATAACTGGTGTATGATTGCCTATCGTAATGGAGCAATCTTGTCTGCGACCAGAATCTTCGATTTGGTCGTAGGTGAATTGCGACCAACAAAAAAGACTCGGTTTTGGGAAAGCCCGTCTCAAGTTTTCCTTTCCTAAAGTCTAACGGGTTAACATGGCGGGGTAGAAGCATGGTATTATGCTCAGATGCTGACACTAACCTACGAATACAAGTTAATCCCCTCTCAAGAACAGATCGTCATCATTGAAGAAATGTTGGCGGTCTGTAGAAAGGTGTGGAATTATGCCTTAAGAGAGCGGAAAGACTGGATAAATAGTAGGAAGTGTGCAATTAATTCTTGTTCATTGCAACAAGAATACATCATCTCAGCAGATACCCCTTACCCCAACTACAACGTACAAGCCGCGAATCTAACCAAAACAAAGAAAACCAACCCAGAACTTAAGAAAGTAAATGCTCAAGTTTTACAGCAAGTCTTGAAGACTTTAGAGAGAGCATTTAACAAGATGAAAGAGCAGGGTTACGGTTTTCCTCGCTTTAAAAATAAGTACCGAATGCGGTCATTCGTATTTCCTCAATTTCAGAAAAATCCAGTTTCTAATGATTGGATAAAACTCCCTCAAATTGGATGGGTTCGGATGAGATTATCTCGTCCCATGACCGAGGGATTCAAGCTAAAGCAGGTACGGGTAGTTAGGCGGGCAAGTGGGTATTTTGCCATGTTATCTCTGCAAAGTCCTGTAAATATCCCAGACACCCCGGCTTCGGGGTATCCGCTAGGGATTGACGTTGGACTTGATAAGTTCTTGGCAACTTCTGATGGTGAGTTGATTGAACGACCGAAGTTTTTAAACCAACTACATAGCGAGTTGAAATTACTGCAACGTAGACTTAAATTAAAAACAAAGGGGTCATCGAATAGACAGAAACTCAACCAGAAGATAGCAAGACTTCATAAAAAAATCTCAGACACTCGAAAAGACTTTCACTTCAAACTGGCTGCTCATTTGTGCGACCAAGCTGGAATGATATTTGTTGAAGACTTAGACTTTAGAACCTGGGCTAAAGGAATGTTAGGTAAACATACTTTAGACGCAGGGTTCGGTCAGTTCTTCAATATACTCGCTTGGGTATGCTGGAAAAGGGGGGTTTATTTTGGCAAGGTTGACTACAGATATACCAGTCAAATCTGTCCAAATTGTGGAGTGCATACAGGCAAAAAAAACCTAGCTGAACGTATTCACAAATGCCCCGAATGCCAGTACGAAATCAACCGTGATGTTGCAGCAGCAAAAGTGATTTGTAACCGAGGTGTCACTGCGGTTGGGCAGATCGTAGAAGAAATTGACTGTGTAGGCGTACTGTCGGGGGTTGATAACAGCCTAGATAAGTGCCGCAAAAGCAGTAAACCCAAATAGCGATGTTTGGGAATCCCTCTCTATAATCTCTGATTTAGAGAGGGAGGATGTCAATGAAATCAGAAAATCTACACCTCAAACCCCGAACTCACCATGTCTGACTTTGACACAGGTTTACCGAGTATTCGACAAGTTCAAACCTATACCCAAGACAAACAGCCTGTAGAAATCAAGCTGCTGACGAATGATATTCTAGTTGGAACCGTATTTTGGCAAGATCATAACTGTATTTGCCTGCAAGATGAAGGTCAGCAACCGATTTTAGTTTGGCGACAAGCGATCGCCTATCTCAAACCCAAAAGTTAACCCCAACTCAGAGAGTGGCGGGTTGTTTAACCTCTAAAGGTTCACTTTCAATCTTTGTCGGAGTCGTCACGTTTTGGCTGTTCACAGGCGGCGTAATTGGAATTAGATCACAACGCACCTGATTGAGATTTTGAAAGCCACCACACAGCAACAAGTGATCACCCGCTTGCAAATCGATCGAGGGGTGGGGCCAACGTAAGAATTTACCCTGACGGCGTAACGCTTGCACCTGCACACTATAACGACTAAGTAAATCAATATCAGCCAAGGTTTTACCCACCGCCGGACTATTTTCGAGAATGATCAACCACTGACAAGAGACACTTTCAGACGGAAGTTGCACCTCTCCTTTCGCCAGTTGATCCAAAATAGCTAAGGCTTCCGGTTCTCCGACTAATAATAAGCGATCGCCTTTGTTGAGGGGAGTATTACTATCGGGATAATCAACTTCTTCGCCGTTTGATCGCCGAATTGCCATCACACTCACCCCACTGAGATGACGTAAATCAGTTTGTTGAATCGTCATTCCTTCTAGGGGAGAATCTTCGGGTAAACTGTACCATTTACTATTCATATTTTGCGCGGCTTCCTGCAAGTTACGCGAAATTTTCTCAGGAGATTCTTCCGGGCGCAAATCAAGGTAATGACTATTGCGAATTTTTTGGGTTTGCTGTTGAATGTCTTTGAGAGGTAATCCCATACTCACTAACAAATGAGTTGATAATTCTAAACTCGCTTCAAATTCCGGCTGAACGACTTCTTTTGCCCCTAAATGATACAATAATTCGATATCTTGATCCCGATAGGCAATTACGGTGATATCGAGAGCGGGTGAATACCCTAAAGATCGCTTTAAACAGAGTCGAGTATTCATCGGATCAGAAAGGGCAATTGCCATTGCAGCAGCGCGATCAACACCTGCCGTTTCTAACACATGAGAACTCGCTGCATTCCCGTATAAATAGGGGATTTTAGCATTGCGTAACTCTTGAACGGCTCGTTCAGAATGATCAATCACCACAACCGGATAGTTATGATTTCTAAGGACTTGTACCAAGTTTCGTCCGACTCGTCCATACCCACAAACAATCACATGATTTCGTTGAGGTAAATCGTCAGAAATGGCAATGGGTAAAGCGGTTTCTTCTAAAAGTGCAAACAACCAAGGTACATTTTCCATCCAGTCTAATAGACGCGGAATCAGTTTCAAAACAAACGGCGTAATCACTAAAGTAACGGCTGTTGTTCCTAATATTAGCAGATAAACTCGACGAGAAACTAAGCCTAAAGTCTGCCCTGCACTGGCGAGAACAAAAGAAAATTCCCCAATTTGAGCTAATCCTAATCCCGCAATAATTGAGGTTTTAATCGTATAACCAAAACTGCGAACAATTGGAATAATCAACAGCGATTTTCCGAGGACAACCAGACAAACCAATCCTAAAATTAATTCTAAATGTTCCCAGAGGAAAACCGGATCGATTAACATTCCCACAGCGACGAAAAATAAAGCTGCAAAAATATCCCGCAAGGGTTCAACATAAGTCAAGGTTTGATCGGCGTATTCCACCTCAGAAATCATCAAACCTGCGACAAATGCCCCCATTTCAATCGAAAATCCTAAATGTTCAGTTAATAACGCAATTCCTAAACAGAGAGCGACTACTCCTAATAAAAACAATTCACGGCTTTCAGTACGAGCCAGAAAACGCAATAATGAGGGGATAATCCAAATTCCGGCTGCGACGGCACCCACCGCAAATAATCCGATTAATAATAGCGATCGCCCGACTGCTAAACCCAAAGCTTCGATGGGTTGATCTAAAGCAGGTAAAACGGCTAACATTAGCCCTAGTGCTAAATCCTGCACCACTAAAATTCCCAACATGACTTGACCATGAGGGGTACTGGTTTCGTTGCCTTCCATCAAACATTTAAGCACAACCGCCGTTGAGGACAGCGATAAAATTGCCCCTAAAAATATCCCTTGAACTGGAGAACTCACCCAACCCATAACGACGGAAACAACGGCCGTTAAAATAATCGTTAGGGTAATTTGTAAACCCCCACCTCCTAAACTGATAGCTTGAACTTTCTTCAGTTCAGCGAAGGAAAACTCCACACCCAAAGCAAACAGCAAAAACGCTACCCCAAATTGAGCGAGAGTTTCCACTTGAACTAATTGTTTAATCAAACCTAGTCCAGAAGGGCCAACGACGATCCCACCAATGAGATAACCGAGTAGGGCGGGTTGTTTGAGAAGTGAGGCTAGCAACCCTCCGGCTGTAGCGGCTGCAAGAACGAGAACTAAATCAACAATTAATCTAAAGTCTTCTGGCACGGATTTTCAATCTAGCGACAAAATGTAACAACGTGTTAATTAAATATTAGAGTAGCAACTTTATGATGGGAGTGCTATTTGAACAGTGAACAGTTATCAGTGACCAGTGTTTTCAATGAAAATCTTAAATGTATTCGAGTTTTCCCCTTCTCGAACAGGAGGTTTGAGAAGATCACGTTGGCTGAAAAGTTTGATGCTAGCCTTGATAACGGCTTGTTTGGCGATCGCCATTCCAGCAACCGCTTCTTTTCAAGTGCAGGTGACACCCTCTTCTCCGCAGTTAGGGGATACCCTGTCTGTTACCCTGAATGCGGCGGCAAATTCAGGGAGTTCTAACCCAAGCGTTGTATTAAATGGCAAGACTTATCCGATGTTTCCCCTGAGTGGAAATCGTTATCGAGCGTTAATTCCGACTACACCACTCGATCAGGCGGGAACTCGACAACTGCAAATTAGCGACGGAACTCAACAACAGAGTATCACCGTACAAGTGCGCGATCGCAGTTTCCCTACCCAGTCTATTTGGCTTTCTGACGAGCAGAATAGTATTGAGGGGACTGATTTTGAGTTTGACCGAGTGGATGCCTTTAAAGCCCTCGTAACGCCGGAAAAATACTGGAACGGCCCGTTTCTGCGACCGAGTGAGGGTTATGTCAGTACGATTTATGGAGTGCGTCGCTATTATAACGGTGAATTTGCCGAAGATTATTATCACAGAGGCGTTGATTATGCCGCCGGAACGGGTTCTCCCGTCGTTGCGCCTGCGGGGGGTCGTGTGGCGTTGGTGGGGTTAGAGTCTCAAGGGTTTGAACTGCATGGTAATACAGTAGGAATTGATCATGGTCAAGGTGTCACCAGTATTTTTATTCATCTCAGTCGCATTGATGTCAAAGAAGGGGATATGGTGAAAGCAGGTCAAGTGATTGGCGGAGTGGGTTCAACGGGGATTTCTACAGGGCCACATTTACACTGGGGATTGTATGTTCATGCTCAAGCCGTTGATCCGGTACCTTGGCGATCAGTTGGGGTAGATTGACATCCTCTCCGCCGTAAACGACGGAGATTCCAAACATCACTGTTTGGGTTTCCTCTTTCTATGAGTTGACTTACTCAACTGGGTTTCCCCACTTAAGCAGAGGTCAGTCTCTCGGGAGGCGT
>NZ_JAYGHR010000025.1:0-5975 GCF_034932365.1 Limnoraphis robusta BA-68 BA1
GAATATCAAGGCTAATACTGGTGGGTCGAAACTTGTGAATTTGTTTGGTGGCTTTGCGCTGGTTCACCACGCGGCGAATTGCCTGACAAACGTGATTGGCTTTCAGTCCCGTCGCCTCTCTGACTGGCTTGTAAACCAGATGGTGCAGTTTGGTGGTGTTCCAACAGTTGTTTTCTTTTGCCACTTGCAATATGCGGTTGCAGGCATCGGAAAATCCCGCCAGAGTTTCGTTGACCCGCTCGGTCAAGTCTGGTGGGGCTATCAGCTTGCATTTAACCGTAATTGCTTGTGTCATGGCTCTATTATACTCATCTGAGTGTAGCAGAGTTGTAAATTTTAGCGGAGTGGCATTCCTCCTATCGCCAACGTAAACTTATGGCGGGGGTCTCCTGCCGATTTAAAGATGATAACGGATAACGGGTTACTGTAAAGTGTAAACTGCCTTTTGTCTTTTTTAAAAAGTGGCGATCGCTGTTAGAATAATTATCAAAGTTGATAAGTATTGAGTTATTATTCAATTTTTAGTCTAAACTACAGTAGAGAATTTATTAACTAAAATCATACAAACAGACAAACGCTCCTTTTTGTTTATAAATCTCTACTTGGCGACCAATTGTATTAAGATAAGACAATAAAGTGTTTTCTTCAACCTCATCAACTCTAAAGAGTATCCAAACTCGTTTTTGACCTCTAAACGGTTCAAATTCTTGTTGGTATCGTTCCCAGTCAGCAGGTAAAATTTTCCTTTTTCGGGGAAGTTCATAGGCACCTAAAACATAATCACTGGGAGAATAACCGAATTTTGGGGCGTAATATTTCATGTGACTGACGCCTTGAAAATAGACATAAATTTGATCGCCCGGTTGTTGATTTGACTTAATATATTCTATTATAGGTCGAACTTCTTGTTTGAGTTCCGGCTGAAAAATTAATCGACTGGAATGAATTAAAGGATGAGTTAATAAGGCAATTAATACAACTGAACCCAACAGCCTAACCCATTTTTGTTGTGAGTGTTTTTGAGAGATGAGAAAAACGACTCCTTCTGCAATTAAAATTATAAAAAATGGTGTTAGAAATAAAACCAAACGTTCTCTAAAGGGATATTTTTGTAAATAACTTGCCGCTAAAGTCGCAAGAACTGGGGAAATTAACGTTATCAATAAAATTCTATTTCGACGATAGCAAGCAACACAACCGATAATAAAAGCTAAAATAGCAAAGCCATCGACTATTCCAATAAAACCAAGAGGTCTATAGAAAAATCGACCAAAAGCATCGAGTAACCAAAGGATATCAAAAATAGATTGAGGATATCTCGCTTGCCAAGATTCAACGAGATTATCGTTATTCATTGTATTGCTAATCGTTAAAAAGTAGAGACATCCAAAACTTAAAAGCCAAGTCAAATAAACGGGAATTCTATTCAATAAAATTGGTTTACGCTGTTGATGAGGTGCGGTAATAAAATAAGCCAGTTCAAGTCCTCCCAGAGTAAAAATAGCCGGATGAGAAATCCAAATGGCAATGAAGCCAACAAGAGAAAACCCTAAAACTAGACGTTTGTTTAGAATTTTGTAGCGGAAAGGAACAAGCAATAAACTCAGCAACAATGCAATCATAATATCGCTAGAATATTGCTTCAGTTCAGTGCCATAATAAACAATATAGGGTAAACTGGCAAAAAGAGCGATCGCCAGAAGTGCAGCCCATTGAGACGAATACCGTTCAGCGAATAAAAATAAAGCCACTAGAGAAACAATTCCCGCTAAAAAAGGAAAAAGTCTCAGTGCATATTCGTTGTTCCCCAAAACTTGAATTGATAACTTTTCAATCCACAAAAAACCGGGAGGTGCAGCTTGGTTATAATCGAGGGGACTAAGTAACTGCAAATAGGAACGGTTAACAATATTTAACGCTAAATTGGCTTCATCAAACCATAAAGAGCGATTATTCAGGTATTGAACCAGACGCACCAAAATACCAAAAATAACAAATCCGACAGACAGGATTCTGTATGTGCTAAAATTAGATAGAGACTTCATTCGTCAATGCTAGTTATTTGTCTAATAAAGACATACAATAACGGATTAGGGTAGCAATACGCGATCGCATTTGAGTTTGTCTGGCTTGCAGGGTGGTATTCTGACGAGAAGTTTGGAGAAAGCGAAAATCCATCTCCAACAGTCGCATCTGTTTGTGAATTTCGGTTAAATAAGATTGTAGGGGTGATACCAGCGAGGGGTCTACATCCTGATCACCGCACTGAAGGATATTCTCAAAAAGCTGTTGGGCTTGTCTGAAAGCAGTAGTCAGGGTAGCTTTTTCCAGATTAACCTCGGTTAACTGAGTTTGTAGGTGTTCGAGGGTTTGTTGGAGTTGAGCGATCGCTTGACGATGCTGTTCAGGTAACATAATGTTAAGAAATTCGTATATACTGTCAATATTAACCAAAGGTTAAAGCTTTAAAATCTTAAGATTAGGCAAATTCCGCTTACAACCCCCTAGAGACGAAAGCCCGATTTGGCAACATCTCTAGGCGTTAAAACCCCCATACAACGCTAACTGAGGTGAGTTAGCATCAAGCAAATACAGTGGTGTGGTTATACCAAGTTCGCTGACTCAAATAGACTGACTCACCTAAAAACAGATGAAGAAAGAGTTATCACTACCACTGAGAGAAATGAAAACTCTCCCAGTTTGTCAGATAGGGGAAACGGGGATAGACAGACTCAAGATCAGTCCACACACCAGAACTGATTGAAGAGAACTGACAACGGGTAACTTCATCGATCATCACAGCTAGCTTACCCCATCAGGGGGAGATAGCTATCTTGTACTTGTTACTAGAGTAGGGGAAAACTGCTCTAAACTTCAATCTTTGCTGAGGATGCTTTGCTAACGCCCAGAGGCGGAAGAAGAGCAACTCAGTCATTGTTTGTACTTGAAATTCAAGCCGGCTGCAAGATCAGCAAGACAAAAGCACTTGCTATTAGGTTCTACTCCCCTTTATTTTGGCATCAAAAAGACAAGATCTATGTAGCTTGCGAGTTTGGACATTTTATCAGTAATTCTTAGGTTTAACTGCCATGAACACTCGGACTCTAACAACCTCAATCAACTCCGACTGCGTGATCCCAGATTGGTTACAACAGTGTTTGGATAAATATCACACTAACAATTCCTGTTCTGATCAGTCATGTCCTGATAGTGATATTGTTTGCCGAGCCTTTGAATTTGCTTATAAATTACACGAAGGACAGTATCGCAAATCAGGAGAACCTTATATTAATCATCCGATTGCGGTGGCGGGATTATTGCGTTATTTAGGCTGTGAAGGGACAGTAATTGCCGCAGGATTTCTACATGATGTCATTGAAGATACGGAAGTTACACCGGATGAAATAGAAGCGCATTTTGGCTCAGAAGTTCGACAGCTTGTAGAAGGCGTAACCAAACTCTCAAAGTTCAATTTTTCCAATAAAACTGAACGTCAAGCCGAAAACTTTCGCCGGATGTTTTTGGCAATGGCAAAAGATATTCGGGTGATCGTCGTCAAGTTAGCAGATCGACTTCATAATATGAGAACCCTAGAGTTTTTAGCCGATCATAAACGCCGTAGTATTGCTCTAGAAACTCGAGAAATATTTGCTCCTCTCGCCCATCGATTGGGGATAGGTAGACTGAAGTGGGAATTAGAAGATTTATCCTTCAAATATTTAGAACCAGAGGCTTATCGAGAAATCCAATCTTTAGTTGCAGATAAACGAAATATTCGCGAAGAAAAATTAGCAGAAATCGCGGATTTATTGAGAAATCAATTGGATCAGGCGGGAATCAAATGTTATGAAGTTACAGGACGACCTAAGCATCTTTATGGCATTTATCGTAAAATGCACCACCGTCAAAAGCAATTTCACGAAATTTATGATTTAGCCGCCCTGCGGGTAATCGTCGAAACAAAAGAAGAATGCTATCGGGCTTTAGCGATTGTCCATGACGCTTTTCGTCCGATTCCCGGTCGGTTTAAAGATTATATTGGTTTACCCAAACCGAATCGCTATCAATCGCTACATACAGGCGTAATTGGGAGTACAGGACGTCCGGTTGAAGTGCAAATTCGCACCGTTGAAATGCACCATATTGCTGAATACGGGATAGCCGCCCATTGGAAGTATAAAGAAACGGGTGGATCGAGTTATACGAAGATTAGTAGTGCGGATGATAAGTTTACTTGGTTGCGGCAATTATTAGAGTGGCAAAATGATCTCAAAGATGCCAATGAATATTTAGAAAGTGTCAAGAATAATCTATTTGATGAAGATGTTTATGTGTTTACCCCAGAAGGGGATGTCGTGGTTCTTTCTCAAGGTTCAACGATGGTTGATTTTGCCTATCGGATTCATACCGAAATTGGCAACCATTGTAAAGGGGCGAAAGTCAATGATCGGATTGTTCCGCTAGATACGGTATTAAAGAATGGAGATATTATTGAGATTCTCACTCAAAAAAATTGTCACCCGAGTTTAGATTGGCTGAACTTTGTTAAAACTAGCACAGCTAAAAATCGGATTCGTCAATGGTACAAGCGATCGCATCGGGACGAAAATATTGATAGAGGTCGAAATTTACTCGAAAAAGAAATGGGTAAAAATGGCTTTGAATCACTCCTAAAATCCGAAGCCATGCAAACCGTTGTCCAACGATGTAATTACCACGCTGTTGATGATTTATTAGCCGCTTTGGGATACGGCGAAGTGACTTTAAATCATGTGGTGAATCGACTGCGAGATGCGGTGAAAGGTCAAACTCAGATTCAAGAAGCTTCTCTAGAAGAATCTCAGACGAATCTCCAACTCGCTAACATGATTCCTCCGACTTGTCCGACGCCTTCCTCGAGTAAATCACCGATAGCTGGAGTTGAGGGGTTGTTGTATGGAATTGCGGGTTGTTGTAGTCCCATTCCCGGTGAACCGATTATTGGTGTCGTGACTCGAATCCGGGGAATTTCCATTCATCGACAGGGTTGTGAAAATGTTAATAAAGTCTCTGGCGATCGCTTAGTTCCGGTGAGTTGGAATCCGGTAGCCCAAAACGGGAGTCGTCCTCAAACCTATCGCGTGAAAATTCAAATCGAAGTGTTTGATCGCGTGGGTGTGTTGAATGATATCTTATCCCGCCTAAAAGATAATAACGTGAATGTGTGTAGCGCTCAAGTGAAAACGTTCCGAGATGCACCTGCACTGATTGAATTAGGGATAGAAATTTGCGATCGCGATCAACTCGAACATACTTGTGTTCAAATTAAAAATATCAGCGATGTGTTGAACCTGCGACGGGTTAATAAGGTGCTGAAAAACTCTTAAACAGTCACCAGTATTGTAGGGACGCGCCTCATTACAGTTTACAGTTATGCAGTAACCAGTGACCAGAGTTTTCAGTTATTAGTTATTAGTTATCACTGTTGACTGTTTAAACCCGCCTAACTTCTAAAATTTAACCCCTCGACTTGATCGAGGGGCTATGTTTTTTTGATGAGTCGCTAACTAGAATGAACCATTAACCAATCCATTCTAGAACCGCTTCTTCCTTCGTATTAGTGCGACGTTCTGGGGTTTCACGGTTAAAACTCATGTGAATAGAACGAGTTTGTTCACCATCAGAAGCCACCGCCATAATCGGATAGTCAATCATACCATCGGGGAAAGAAACTTGAATGCGGAAGGTACCATCTGAATTCAGTTTAATGGGTCGTCCGCCAATAGTCACAACAGCATCAGGTTCGGTTGCGCCGTAAATGATTAATTCTGCATCCGCAACTAACCAGAACTTACGGGGACGGACAGGAGGTATTGAAGCCGCCATACCCACACCCGACATTCCAATACCGGACATGGTTAAACCCATTCCATAACCCGACATACTGATACCTGCACCAGAAGCCGTTAAACCCGCACCGGACATACTCATACCCA
>NZ_JAYGHR010000025.1:6075-6723 GCF_034932365.1 Limnoraphis robusta BA-68 BA1
CGCCGGACATCCGTTCGCTGATAGCCGCCCCTGAAGCCGTTATGCCTATTCCTGACATCCGTTGAGTGATAGCCGCACCAGAAGCAGTTAAGCCCATTCCAGAAGCAGTTAAGCCCATTCCAGAAGCAGTTAAGCCCATTCCAGAAGCCGTTAAACCCGCACCGGACATACTGATACCCACGCCGGACATCCGTTCGCTGATAGCCGCCCCTGAAGCCGTTATGCCTATTCCTGACATCCGTTGAGTGATAGCCGCACCAGAAGCAGTTAAGCCCATTCCAGAAGCAGTTAAGCCCATTCCAGAAGCCGTTAAGCCCATTCCAGAAGCCGTTAAGCCCGCACCGGACATACTGATACCCACCCCGGACATCCGTTCGCTGATAGCCGCCCCTGAAGCCGTTATGCCTATTCCTGACATCCGTTGAGTGATAGCCGCACCAGAAGCAGTTAAGCCCATTCCTGAAGCAGTTAAGCCCATTCCTGAAGCAGTTAAACCAACTCCTGACATCGACTTACCGATACCAACTCCAGAAGCAGTTAAGCCCATTCCTGAAGCAGTTAAACCAACTCCTGACATCGACTTACCGATACCAACACCTGAAGCAGTTAAGCCCATTCCTGAAGCAGTTAAGCCCATTCCTGAAGCAG
>NZ_JAYGHR010000025.1:6823-38014 GCF_034932365.1 Limnoraphis robusta BA-68 BA1
TTAAACCAACACCAGACATCATTTGTCCGATACCAACTCCAGAAGTCGTTAAACCAACTCCTGACATCGACTTACCGATACCAACACCAGAAGTCGTTAAACCCATTCCAGAAGCAGTTAAACCAACACCAGACATCATTTGTCCGATACCAACTCCAGAAGTCGTTAAACCAACTCCTGACATCGACTTACCGATACCAACACCAGAAGTCGTTAAACCCATTCCAGAAGCAGTTAAACCAACTCCTGACATCATTTGTCCGATGCCAACACCAGAAGTCGTTAAACCCATTCCTGAAGCAGTTAAACCAACACCAGACATCATTTGTCCGATACCAACTCCAGAAGTCGTTAAACCAACTCCCGACATCGACTTACCGATACCAACACCAGAAGTCGTTAAGCCCATTCCAGAAGCAGTTAAACCAACTCCTGACATCATTTGTCCGATGCCAACACCAGAAGTCGTTAAGCCCATTCCAGAAGCAGTTAAACCAACTCCTGACATCATTTGTCCGATACCCGCACCTGACATCACTTGTCCGATACCTGAAGTCGTTAAACCAACTCCTGACATCATTTGTCCGATGCCCGCACCTGACATCACTTGTCCGATACCTGAAGTCGTTAAACCAACTCCTGACATCGACTTACCGATGCCAACACCAGAAGTCGTTAAACCCATTCCAGAAGCAGTTAAACCAACACCAGACATCATTTGTCCGATACCCGCACCTGACATCACTTGTCCGATACCTGAAGTCGTTAAACCAACTCCTGACATCATTTGTCCGATGCCAACTCCAGAAGTCGTTAAACCCATTCCAGAAGCAGTTAAACCAACTCCTGACATGATTTGTCCGATGCCAACTCCAGAAGTCGTTAAACCCATTCCAGAAGCAGTTAAACCAACTCCTGACATGATTTGTCCGATGCCAACTCCAGAAGTCGTTAAACCCATTCCAGAAGCAGTTAAACCGACTCCTGACATGATTTGTCCGATACCCGCACCTGACATCACTTGTCCGATACCTGAAGCAGTTAAACCAACACCAGAAGTTGTTAAACCGACTCCCGAAGCAGTTAAACCAACACCAGAAGTTGTTAAACCGACTCCCGAAGCAGTTAAACCAACTCCCGAAGTTGTTAAACCGACTCCCGAAGCAGTTAAACCGACTCCCGAAGCAGTTAAGCCAATACCAGATACCCGTTCACCAATACCGGAAGCCCATTGACCAACACCTGAAGGGAAGACATAGGAACTAACAGTTTCTTCGTGTGAGGGAACTTGGTGCATTGAACCAAACAAAGAACCTGCAACCCGTTTAGCTTCTAAGTCATCTAAACCAAAAATTTCCTTGTAGAGACGATCTTCTGTATCAGTTCCTGGTTGAGTCGGAGGTGTTAGTTCTGCAAAGATTTTACCCTGTAATTCTTCATTCCAGGATACTGTAATGAATTGATCTTCAATCCACTCTGAGGGATAAATGGGCGGTATACGAATCGCCGCAGAACGAGCTAATGTCAACCAACGACCATCTGCACAACGATAGCCAATTTCTATCACATATTCGCGATCGCTAACAGGAATCGGTACATACCATTCCCGAGCGAGTTCGTCACAGGGATATTCCTGAATGCTATGAGGAGTTTGATATTCAAGGTTAATCTTTGTGACATCGTAAATTCTCAGAGCGAGTTGTTGTCCACCTTGACGGCGAAGTTCTTCCTTGTGTTCGCTTGAGACATCCCAGTAAGCATAAGCCCATTCGGGATCTCTGGCCATCAAAACAATTCGACTCAAGCCATATCCGATGGGTAAATCGATTAAACCCTCATCTACAGATGACAGAACTTCATCTATTTGTTCTCCTAAGCCGACTGAAAATTTAGCCGCTTCTACCTCCTCTTGGGATTTGAGGATTAAGGGTGATGGGTTAGACAATCCCAATCTTTGATGCTCAATTTCTTGAATAGAAGCTAAAAGTTGTGATTTCCGCATTCGACTGTAACGCGAAATTCCATATTCACTGGCAACTTTACGCAATTGTCTCAATGTCATTTCTTCTAAGGGGGGACGTTCTTTTACCATGAGTTTTATGCTCTCCACTTGTAACAACAACAGGTAGGTGTATCTGTAGCTTTTCTTTGGGATCGTGGGGATCGCTTATTTACCGAACATATTGCAGAAAATTTTTCTGGCGGTCAAGGGGGGAATTCCACAAATTATAAGTAAATGTACGGATTTATAGGCAAATCGGGGATCGTATTGTCAGGAAAACATGACATTTGAGGGAATACGGGATCAAAAAAAAGGCGGGTTTAATTGCGATCATTGTCGCTAAACCCACCCTTACAGTTATCAGTTAACAGTTATCAGCGCAAACTTGCGACCCGGCGGTTTCCGTCGGTAGCAAAGTTTGTAAGAGAGTGACCAGTTTTTACAGTTTTCAGTTATGCAGTTATCAGTTTGGTAGGGGTGATTCATGAATTAGCCTTACCAGTTATTAGGTTTTTCACTATTTTCTGTCCCCTGTCCCCTGTCACCTGTAACCTGTTCTGTGTTTATCGCACAACTCGCCAATCTTCGATCCGCCACAAATTCTGTTGTCGAACTAACTGATATCGAATCCGTAGTGTCTCGTCGCGAGAATCAAGAAGCTGATCATTTTGATAGAATCGAGTTGTCTCACTAACTTGAGCCTCAATAACCGCTTCATTTGGATTAGTGGAATCGACCTGAACATCATTGACAGTCAAACTGTGTTGGTAATTGCGATGAGAACCTTCTGATTTGATACTTTGTGCGATCGTCACCCACTGAGCGAGAGCCGGATCAGCCAAAATTTGCTGTAATGCTTCGATCTGGTGTTGTGGCCCTAACGCCGCAGCTTTTGTATCTAACCACTTTTGAACAACCTGTTGAGCAACTTCTGGAGTGAGATCCGCCGCCAAGGGGTTGATCTGCTCAGGCTGAGGAATAGTGACTGGCGGCGCGTCCAGTTTTACCATCGCTTGCTGTCCACCACTTCCAAAGGCACCTGAAATCAAATTCCAAAAAGCAGAGAGAATTAACCAGGCTAACCATAACCCCAAAATGCCAATCGCACCGAACAGGAGTAGACGACGTAGCTTGGCTGGATCAAACTTATTATTTGAGCTACGTCGCCCGGAAGTTGAACGGCGTTCAGTCGAACTCTCCTGACCTAATGATGGAGCAGATACTTTGGTTGAAGATGTACTAGCCGACGAAACAGACTCCTGGGGCTTAGAGGAGTTGCTCTGCATCGGTTCAGTCATTCTAGGGGGCATCTGACGGGACGCTTGTGACAGCTCTATTGGGTCTTGGAGCTTAGTCGAAGGTAACTCACTTTTCAACTTAGAAGAACGGGGTTCAGAGCTAGAAACCCCACTGGGAGGTGAAGTAGAGGCTTGCGCCTTGGAAGAGGTGAGTGTGATCGCGGCGGTTTTTGCTGTCGTTCCACTGGTCGAGGATGCGGTCGTTTTAACAGACTCGCTTTGAGGGCCTAACGTCGGTTTTTGAGGCGTACCCACCCCAGTACCTGAGTTGCGACGAGGTTGTACCACCACCCACTCATTCGCCGTTCCCACCTCCGTCGATAGGGATTCTAAATAAGACTGAACGTGTTCATCGGCAAAATAATCTTTCAGAGAGACTGAATGATTGACTAAATCCCGAAAATGGGGAAAAACCTCATCTTGCAGCCACCGTTCAGCGTAGAGACACAATCCCGGTAATAAATCGGGAGAATCTTTAGAATTTTCTCGAATATAGGCAATGGGTTCACGCTCTTGGCTCAATTCTAAGGCGCGACTGGCTTCTTCGGTTTGACCCAATAATAAGGAACACACCGCCTTTTCCAAATGCACATCCTGACGCCGACCCAACTGCATTAACATTAGTTTCGCTTTCCGAATCAGAGCGGGTTGTCTGTTGGCAAAGCCTTGGGCAATTTGAGCATAAACAGCCAAATAGGTGGCTACTGCCGAGGGACGACGGGCTTCTGTTTCAAAAATCGTCTGTTGTTCGGTGGTCGTCAAATAACGACGTAATTGTTGGACAAAGCGCAGAAAATCTTCAACACTCAAACCGGACTGATCATCACTGTGACCGTCAATTCCTCCGCGTTCGTGCAGCATTTCTCGCAACAGTTGCAATCCTCTGCGGCGTTCAGCAACTTGATCATCAGGCTGCTGCACTAATTCTAAAATGCGGTAGGGTCGTAGTTTGTAGAGGTCTGCTTGCATTTCCCCTCGGAGACTGGCAAACAGATTTTGTTGCAATAAAATCTCTTGACCCGTTTCCAATGATTCAGCCGCTTTTTCATACTGACCTTGTTGCCATTGTTCGCGACCTAACTCTAGGTAGGCTAGAGCGACGGTTAAAATGACATCAGGCACAATCAGTTCGGGATCACCAAAGCGACCGTCTTTGAGGCCAATACTACCATTGCTCAAATAGGGCAGACTGAGCTTGACAACCTGCTCGTATTCTCCCAAATCTTGCAACACAAGCAAACTACCCACAAAATCCTGGTCATCGATTTCAATGCTCGGCGTATGAGCATCAACGGTAGACTCGGAAGCCAAGGTTGGTGAGACTGGAGTTCGACCCGGAGAATGAGTTTTTGGATCTTGGTGATCATAGGTTTTAGCGAGAAAACCCATATCATAAGCCTGACGCTGATCCTGATCGGATAGCACCCCATACGCTTCGTCAATCAATCGCTTGCGCGATTTGATCGCCACATCTGAATACTCCCGTCGGGGAAGTTGCAGGGTGCGATCACGATGAGCCTGCTTCAACTGTTCAGCAGTAGCCTGGATTGGTAAGCCTAAGATTCGGTAATAATCAAGTGGAATACGCACGGGCGACTTCCCCAACAGCGAGCGACTGATGTAGCTATACTAGCGAAGTTTGTCTCTGATCAGGAGTGTTTTTTTCAAACACTCGGTTCAGTTTTTCCAATATCGACCAGTTCACAACGTTAATCCCTGTACTTCCGTCTTGAGTATGACCTCAGTGCTGGGGTTGTCAGTTATTTTTGCTACCCGATTAGTGTACCAGAATCTTTCTCTGTCGCGCTATGGATAATCACGGCTTAAAATAGTTTTAACGAATCAGCAGAATTCCCCCTCTTAGTTAAGTGGCTTGGGGGACTTGACTTTCGTCGCTCCGGCATCGGTCGGTTGAACTCTAAACATTCTTACACAGGTATAAGGCAATAATGGTTTCTGAACGCGAACGTACATTACCGACTTTTGAGGCTGATCACGCTACTATTACCCGAGAAGAAGGCTTAACCCTCTACGAAGATATGGTTTTGGGCCGCTTGTTTGAGGATAAATGCGCGGAGATGTACTACCGAGGCAAAATGTTCGGTTTTGTTCACCTCTACAATGGTCAAGAAGCGGTCTCGAGTGGCATTATTAAAGCCATGCGCCAGGATGAAGATTTTGTGTGCAGTACCTACCGCGATCATGTTCATGCCTTGAGTGCTGGGGTTCCAGCCCGAGAAGTGATGGCTGAGTTGTTTGGTAAAGAAACGGGATGTTCTAAAGGTCGTGGCGGTTCGATGCACATGTTCTCTGGCCCACACAGACTTCTGGGTGGTTTTGCTTTTGTGGCTGAGGGAATTCCGGTGGCGACGGGGGCGGCGTTTCAAACGAAGTATCGCCGGGAAGCCCTCGGTGATGAAAGTGCAGATCAAGTTACCGCTTGTTTCTTTGGGGATGGGGCTTGCAATAATGGCCAGTTCTACGAATGTCTGAATATGGCAACCCTTTGGAAATTACCGATTCTTTTTGTCGTCGAAAATAATAAATGGGCGATTGGGATGGCCCACGAACGGGCGACTTCTGATCCCGAAATTTATAAAAAAGGCCCGGCGTTTGGGATGCCGGGATATGAAGTAGACGGGATGGATGTTTTAGCGGTTCATACTTTGGCGAAAGAAGCGGTGGCCCGCGCCCGTGCAGGTGAAGGCCCGACGTTAATTGAAGCCCTCACCTATCGTTTCCGAGGTCATTCTCTGGCTGATCCCGATGAACTGCGAGATCAGGAAGAAAAAGAGTTCTGGTTTTCTCGTGATCCGATTAAAAAGTTAGCTCATCATCTGACTGAACATCAGTTAGTTGAAGCTGAAGAATTAAAAGAAATCGACCATAAAATACAAGCGGTTGTTAATGATTCGGTCGAATTTGCTGAAAAGAGTGCTGAACCTGATCCGAGTGAACTTTATCGTTTTGTGTTTGCCGAAGATCAATAAATTCAAAATTGAATAAAACTTACCACAAAGACACGAAGGCACAGAGGTTTTTACTTTGTATGAGTGTCTTCGTGTTTTTTCTATAGCAGAGAAAGAGTTGATTAGGACACTGTTTTTCTGTCAAATCCTTTTATGATAAAGGTTTCAATTCTGTCTCCAGTCTCGGTGTCTCCTGACTTCTGCTATATCTTTTACCCAATTCCCTAGAATAATCTGATCATTGTTTGCCTTCTAAGTCTAACAAAAAGCCTAAATCACCAGCACAATCATTGATGATTTTCTCTCAGATTACAGGATTTTGAGTGTAAAAACGAGCCGAAGTGGGACTATTCTTAACGGGTAGAGAGACAATGAGAAACAACTCTTTAGGAACAGTCGTAAATTTTTCCACTTTTGATGCAATTGACCCCACAATCAGATAAGATAGACCTAGCCTCAAAAGTGACGAGATAGCGAGCGCCAATCCTAACCGTTTAACGGGGAATCAAGTTTCGCCAATCTGATGAGCTAAATCACTCAAGTCTTCTCAATCAAAAACCGATGAAAGCCCAAATTTACGATCGCATTGAAACTTTAGTTGATATTCACGAAAAATTTAGCAAGCGCTTGATTCCCAAGGGAACAATTGGCACCGTTACAGAATATTATGAACGCCCCAAAGAAGGCTATGGCGTTGATTTAAAGATTAAAGATGAAGCTGCATTCGGAGGCTTTGATTATGAGAATGTATTGCTTTATCCCGAACAATTTAAAGTGATCAGCAAAACCGCAGAAGAAGAACATTTAAAAACAGTTTATCAGGATATTGATTATAAAGTTCTTGAAATTACACCGGATGATCCGCAATTTATTTCCCAATCTAAACAATCTCAGGTAGACTTGTAAAGAAAGGCTGCGATCGCAACGGGGACTCCGGTAGCAAGTTGCACTTTTATTTGATGCTCAAAGCTTCCGGATTTTTGAGATGACAGAGAGAAAAAGCCTACTCAGAACCCTGTCAAACCAAAAATAATCAACCAGGAGTTACTATGAATTGGACAAGGCGTACATACATCGTTTTGTTTATCTGGGCGATGTTAATGGGGCTTGCACTTCATCACGCTTTAACTCGTCCCCAGGAGTTCAGTCTGCGAGTTCTGCACACGAATGATCATCATGCTCACCTAGAAGCAGTTGAAGTCGGCGATACTAATCTTGGCGGAATTGCTCAACGCAAAACCTTAATTGATTCGCTTCGGAGTGAGGATAAAGCCCCCACATTGTTATTAGATGCGGGGGATATTTTTCAAGGAACTTTGTATTTCAATAAATATTTGGGTGAAGCGGATTTACCCTTTTACAATGAGTTGAATTATGCCGCCGTTGCCATTGGAAACCATGAATTTGATAAGGGTCAACAAGTTCTTGCAGACTTTATCAAACAAGCTCAATTTCCAATGGTATCTGCTAATATTGAGGTGGCATCAGATTCCCCTTTGTCGGGTTTAATTAAACCTTGGATTGTGGAAGATATTCAAGGTCAAAAAATCGGGATTCTCGGCTTAACAACTGAAGAAACAGCCCTGTTATCGAGTCCGGGAGAGGGTGTTGTTTTCATCGATAAAGTAGAAGCGGCGAAAAAAGCCGTTGCAGCGTTACAAAAACAGGGCGTGAATAAAATTATTGCCCTCACCCATTTGGGCTTTTCTAACGACCTAGAATTAGCCCGTCAAGTCGATGGAATTGATATTATTATCGGCGGACATTCTCACACCCCTTTAGGCAATATGCCAGGAGCAACTGAACCCTATCCAGTAGTTGAAAAAACTCCAAATGGAGACACTGTTTTGTTCGTTACCGATTGGGAATGGGGGAAATATTTAGGGGATTTACAGGTGAGTTTTGATAGCAAGGGTCGTTTAATTGATTGGCAAGGTTCACCTCATGCTGTTGATGATAATATTAAACCCGACGAAACCTTTATTGGTCAACTGGATGAATTCAAAAAACCCCTTGATGAATTACGTCAACAAGTCATCGGAAAAACAACTGTAAAACTAGATGGCGATCGCGCGAATATTCGCACCCAAGAAACGAATTTAGGGAATTTAATTGCGGATGCCATTTTGACGAAAATGAGCGTTGATAACGCAGAAATTGCGATTGTTAATGGAGGAGGAATTCGAGCCAGTATTCCCGCAGGTGAAGTCACAGTCGGTCAAGTTTTAGAAGTGTTACCCTTTGGAAATACGGTGACTCGACTTGATTTAACCGGAAGCCAAATTAAACAAGCCTTAGAACATGGCGTGAGTCGAGTTGAACAAGGAGACGGATGCTTCCCTCATGTTTCTGGAATTCGGTTAAGTTGGAATTCTAAAGCGCCTGCGGGTTCTCGAATTGTTTCAGTACAAATTCGCGATCAAAAAGGCAATGAAAAACCTCTCGATCTCAATGCAACCTATCGGGTTGTCACGAATGATTTTATGATGGGTGGAGGGGATGGTTACGATATTTTTAAAGAGGGTGAAAATCAAGTTGATACGGGATATTTACTCTCCGATGTTGTGATTGATTATATTCGCAATCAATCCCCTTTAAATCTCAATGCTGAAAACCGAATTATGCAGAAAAACGCATTATCTTAAATAGTTCGGCAATCGACTGAAAACTAATTATTATTGGGGGTCTAAATTTAGACCTCTATTTTTATGGATTATTACAGGCGGGGTCTAACTGAAATGCTCGTTCAGTTAAACCAACTCCAGTTTCAAGGGTACTGAGTTGAATGCCATCTCCCATACAAACTATTGTACTATAAAAGCCACATCCCCCACTGGAACTAATCTGCCGATAGATGGGGTTTTTATAACCAAATATGACTTCAAACAACTTCTGAGTATCATCAGAGTATATCCCTGTAAAATCGGGAAAATCGGGAGAAAATTGATATAATATATAAGTAGCTTGGTTATCTTGAAACGTAATTTCAAACCGGATACCGGGATGACGATCAAAAGGATATTTAACCACAAAATCGTTATTTCTGACTTCTTCTTGAAGGGGATGACCAAAATATTCAGCGATCTTCTCTGGAGATTCACCAAATATCTGCCGTTTTTTCCGTGTTTCGGGAACATCAATCACAATATACTGACGGGGAACAGCATCAATTTTTAGCGCCCGACACAACAACGTTGCCACCTCTCCCCGTGTGGAATTTTGATTCGGGTTTAGTTGTCGAATTTTGGGAAAATTGAGTATAATAGCCCGTTTAGTTGCCGCAGCTACTACCCCTCTGGCATAGTTAGGAATGTTTCCAGCATCTTCAAAATTTCGATTTAAAATTGCCATCGGTTCAGCTTCAGACTGAATGTAGAGGGCAGAGACTAAAACGGCGATCGCTTGAACTCTCGGAATGGGTTGTTCGGGGCGAAAAGTGCCATCGGGATATCCGCTAAAAAACTGCTTTTTTGTTGCGGTTTGGATACTTTCAAAAGCCCAATGGCTTTGGGGAACATCTGAAAAGGAGATCGGTTCTCGTACTGCCTTCGCCTGGGGAAACGCCCCACACATTAGGGAGGCAAACTCCGCCCGAGTTAGAGAAGCTTGAGGACGAAACCTGCCATCAGGATAGCCACGAACAAGCGATCGCTCTTTTAAAGCTAGAATACTCGATTTCGCCCAGTGATTTTCAATATCTGAAAACATTTTATTAGGGAATAGGGAACAGTAATCAGTGAACAGTGACCAGTTACCAGTGACCAGTGAAGACAGTTTACAGTGACCAGTTAGCAGTTATCAGGGAATAGGGAATAGGGAATAGGGAACAGTGGTAAAGACTGATATTTAAACAACGCGATAAATAAAATTAAATGTCGCCCAAGCATTAATATCTAAAGCTAAAGAATCGGTCGAAATTCCAGCCCGTTCAACGCCAAGCTGACTGGCTTTGTTTAAATCCTCTAATATCGCTTCCGCCACATCTAGGGGATTCGATAACATCCGAAACTTCGTATTACCTTCTCCAGACTTATTTGTTTGATCAATGACTTTCAGGGTTTGAGTGAAAGGATAGTGACTCAAAATCAAATAGGTTTCCGCCAATCCCGTCGGCCCCCGTACTATTTCTCCTAACATTTCCGTTGATGCAGTATCTGTATAGGAAGGGGTGGGAGGCAGACTGAGAATTTTACCCGGAACAACCCGTTGCTGTCGAGATTCAGTTGTGGAATTCTCATCGGTTTCCGACTCATCAAGCAAGAGATCAAGAAGGTAAGCTTGTCCGCGAGTGTTGAGATGAAACCAGATAAAATACAAGGGCAAATTGCCGTTATTTTGCAACTGATATTGCAGACGACTCCCGACAGGAACCGAGACAATACCCTGACTGACAGAAGGCGTGAGGGTAGGGGATGCAGAAGGCGGTGAACTGTCTTTGGCTTCGGTGGGAATAGGATTTTCTTCTGCCTGTTTTTGAGGGGTTTCTCGGCTGATTAAAACCTTGGCTTGAGGGGAGAGTAAAGCTAAAGTTGCCCGAGTTTTCATCAAGGAAGATTGATCATTGAGCGTCAGACTCAGGAGTTTAACCGCCAGTCGAGTTCTCAGTTGAGGAACGAGTCGCTGTACCGCGATTTTCACGGCTTCTCCCCCTTCTCCAATACTCTCAGGTAACACAGCTTGACCCATTGAGAATAAACCGTAGCGACCTTGAAACAAAGAAGGTAAGGGAGCCGAGGGACTCTGAGCAATCGTTGTGTCTCGCACCCGCCCTAGAATATAATCGCTAGATTGTTCAGGGGTGACAACAGAGACGTGAGGAATCCCTGAGAAAGCGCTGGTGGCATCTACCCGTTCAATTCGAGCCAGTTTAGGGTCTAAGGCAACTTTCAAATTGATTTGGCGAGGCAGGACACGAATCGATTCTTGAACGCGCTGTCCGACTAAAATCTCGGGTACAACGGAGGAATTGACCCCACCTATACTTCGCAGGGTTGCTTTAGCTGTTAAACCCATTCGAGAACGAATCACCAGTTGAGTCAGGATGGCGCTAGTCTGTGATTGAGAGTCCGGTACAACGGTGTAAAGAGAGTTGGCTTCGTAATAGTCTAAAATCGATGCGGGTAGACCGCTCAGGAGTAATTTAGCTGTTTTACCATTCTCTTCGATCGCTTTGATTACACCGTCTGCGGGTTGATCTTGAGAGAATAGACGATTGAGTGTTAGCCGATGTTCGGATGGCAATTCTGTAGCTGAGTTGAGTTCTTGATAAAATTGAGGCTGTTGAGCAGCACCCATCGTTTGTTCGACTGTACCTGCCACTTGAATTAAACACGATTGTAGGCGATCGCTGGGAAATGCAGACCATAGGGTTTGGGTGAGGGTATGGGTAAACAGTCCTGCACTCCAGTTCTCCCGATTCATCTCAACAGCAACTTGTGAGGGTTTGGTTGCACTGAGAACAATACCGGGAAATTGATTGGGACGGCGTTTTTCGAGTTGTTCTCGGTCAAGATTGAGTTGAGATAGTAGTTGCTCTTGAAAGGCGAGTTCAGCTTGAGAGAGTTGGGAAATGTTGGGACTTCCACTGGAACGAATCCGAAAAGCACCTTGTTGACTGACACCCGGATAAACATAGCTGGTATCGAGTACCGTGATCACTTGATGAGTTGGTAGCGATCGCAGTAGTAACCAGAGGGTATCCTCTAACAAGTCATTAATCTCGCCATTTTCCTGAGCCGAAGGGGAACCATCAATTGGCACCAAGGCATTCTGACTCGTTGAGGAATGATTACTAGAGTTGAAATGAGGAATCGAACTGCCATAGCCACTAAAATGAAAAACAACAACATCCCCGGGTTTTGCCTGTTGGCTGAGATGAGTCAGGAAAGTATTTTCAATATTTTCGCGGGTGGCTTCGAGATTACTGAGCGTGATAATATCTGAATCTTGGAAACCAAAGCGACGAGTCAAGAGTTCTCGTTGCAATTCCACATCTGTAACGCACCCTCGCAACGGCTCAAAACCGCTACTCCCGCCTGGATATTGATTGATTCCCACCAGCAATGCTAACTTCCGCCGAGTGGGTTGGGCGAGGGCTTGGTAGTAGCGATCGCTCATCAGCCACCACTGTGTTTCACTAATTCCCAGTGCAGTTAGTAATAGACTAGCCCGTTGCAAAAATTCCCGTCGTTTTAGTCCCATTCTCTCTCCCTGACATCCTACCCTGCTGCTGAAAACTTCTCACTTTTTTCGCTTTATTCAATACCATACTAAGGCGAGGAGGCTCAAAGATTGTTCCTTGGGGTTTCCTCTGGTCGCTTGTTAATAAGATTGGTTTTCCTGGTGCGTAAAGTTGGCAAATGTTCGATTTGCTTTCCTCTAGGCTACCGCTATCTGTTTTTTTATGCTGTGATGCTTGATAACCCATCTTAGATCGGTTGCTCTGTGATTGGGTTTGCTTATTTTATATAATATTTTACCAGTTCTCAACGCCATTCAAGCTCAATTGATCATCCCCCTAATCCTTGATGCACCCTGACACAGCAAAAGGATAACACTGAGGTTGATTCTCAGCCAATGGGGAGATTTCCAATCAGTAAGGGGATTAAGGGGAGTTCTGTTGAACTCAAAAGCGCTGCATCTGAGTCTGAGTAACAGACTTAAGCCTGCATGGCTTTGATCAACTCCGCCGCGACTTCAGGACGAGAAAACTCCGGAGGGGGCAGTTCACCCCGACGCAACATTTCCCGCACCTTGGTACCCGAGAGGTGAATCCGTTGTTCAGGGGTACTCGGACTGGTTTTACTGGTTGCCATACCGCCACTGAGGGTACAGTAGAAGGCGTGTTCAAACTTCATCGGTACAATACCCAACTCCGAGGTTTCAAACTCATCGAAAATATGTTGAGCATCATAGGTGCCATAATAGTCACCCACACCCGCATGATCTCGACCGACAATGAAGTGAGTACAACCGTAGTTTTTCCGCACAATTGCATGGAAAATCGCTTCCCGTGGGCCTGCATAGCGCATGGCTGCGGGATTGATTGCCAAAATCACTCGTTCTTTGGGATAATACTTGTCCATCAAAATTTCATAGCACCGCATCCGCACATCGGCTGGAATATCATCGGATTTGGTTGCTCCCACGAGCGGATGTAGAAACAGGCCATCAACGGTTTCTAAGGCACATTTCTGGATGTATTCGTGGGCGCGGTGGATGGGGTTACGGGTTTGGAAACCAACAATGGTTTTCCAGCCTCTTTCCCAAAATAAAGCCCGAGATACAGCAGGATCGAGCTGATATTGGGGGAATAGAGGATGATCATCTCGCTGAAGTAACCAAACCGGGCCTGCTAAATTGATCGGCCCTTGTTCATAGACGACTTTAACACCTGGGTGCTTTTCATCGGTTGTCCGATAGACGTTGAGGGCTTCTTTTTCTTTGTTGTAGGTGTATTTTTGGGTGAGTTTGAGTACACCGACAAACTTGCCAGAAGGAGAGTCTAAACGAACTAAGTTTCCTTCGAGTAAGGGAGTAGCGACTTCTTCGCTAACGGATAAGGTAATCGGAATTGCCCAAGGCAAACCGTTACTCAGGCGCATCTGAGAGACAACGGTTTCGTAGTCTGCCTGTTCCATGAAGCCGCTCAGAGGACTAAATCCACCGATAGCAATCATTTCTAAATCAGACAGCGATCGCTCATCAAGCTGAACTCGGGGCAGGAAGTCTGCTTTTTCGATAAATTCCTGCCGTTGCTCTGGGGAGGCAATGCGGTTAATCAGTTCTCCGCCGTGGGGAGCAATTGCGTCTTTCTGCTGACTCAAGGGAACCTCTCTAGGTGAACGACAAGTTGTGAAAATTATTAAGTTTTTCTAACTTTCCATCTTAACCTGTTATCGAACACTGTCTCTATCTAAACGTACCTATTTTCGGATAATTTCTCGAAAAAACCCCTGTTTATCCCTAAATTTGCCGACTCTCTATCCTTCTGAAAGCTAAAACCCTATTTGGTAAGATTTGTCAAGCTCGAGGGTTCGAGTTCCCGAAAAGCGATCCCGATCTGTCGGGGGATAGATTTACAAGTGTGCTAAAACAGGTATCGTAAAAATGAGTCAATGTGGACTCAGGACATCAGGGTAAAGGAGTGAACGATGCGAGTCAATTGGAAACTGTTTGCGCTTCTGTTGCTATGGATGCTTCCCGTTCAGGCTCAGGTGTCTAATAGCCAAGTGCAGGCGTTAGTTGAGGCTTTACGTTTGGCGGCGCCTCAAACGGGAACAGAAAATGATGGACTTTACACTGACTGGCAGATTAAACCTGATAATATTCCTCGTTGGTCTCGACTCTGCATCGGTCAAGAAATGACCCCTGCTCAGTTTGAAGCCAATGATAGCAAAGCCAGACAAGTGTTAGGCTGTGTGATGGAAGATGTCCTCAAGCAAGAATATCCCAACAGTGGCAATAGCGAAGATGTGGCGATCCGGCGAGCGGCATCTTGGTGGATGACCGGAGATCCCAACCAATACAATAATGGTCAGATCGCTGACTACACTCAAAAAGTATTACGTTTCTATCAGCAACAGAAAAAATAATTCACTTAAAACCAAGAGACAAACGGGGCAGGTAGAGAATCTGCCCAATTTGGCGATGGGAACATTTTGGCGTGCCGTTTCGACTGAAGATGTATATTAGAGAGCATGGTACAAGTCAATTGCCAACTTCATCTCAACAGGTGAAGGCAAAACTGGGTTTCACATCTTATCGTAGAAATATAAATTCAGTCAATCCATCCACACTCCATAAAGGGGGGAATATGAAACGCATTGCCATCGCTACACTTTTGCTTGCCACAAGTTCAGCCATTCCCGCCGTCGCATCTCCTCCGCCGGGGACTCCTACCTTGCGTACCTCTGAAAACCCGGTAGAAACAGAAGGAGTATTAATCGCCGACAGTCGGGATGATGCTTGGAGAAGATATCGAGATGATCGTCATCGCGAACTTGACCGTCAGGTGAACAATGAAATGAACAAACCTCACAATTCTCGTTTATCTCAGAAACAGAAAGAGCAAGTGATTCGGGATGCTCACAAGGAACTCGATAAGCAACTTGATCGAGAAGAAAAAGAATGGAAAAAACGCTATAACGACTCTAATGATCGAAATGATCGTTTTAATAGACGATATGATGGTCGTAATGACCGCAATAGAGACAGTCGCTATGATGATCGTCGTAATGATCGTAATAGAGACAGTCGCTATGATGATCGTCGTAATGATCGAACTCAGAATGATCAGTATTACCAAGTTGATCCGCAAAATCCCTACGAGCAGTATAGAAGAAGAGTGGTTTATTAATTGATGCCTCAATTTGTAATTTTTTCATCCCCAAAGTCGGGGCAGGTTTTGGAACTTGCTCCTATTTTTTTGTTCTAAAAAAGCTCAGGATGTTGCATGAAATATCGTTTTTTCAGGTTCAGTTTCGACTAATAATTTACCTTGAGAAAACACATACTGAACAGTTGAGCGTTTGCGAATGGCTTCAAAACGATTGTCCGCATTTAAGATGATAAAACTCGCGGGTTGACCGACTTCTACCCCGTATTCTTCAGCGAGTGAAAGTGTTTTTGCACCATTCCAAGTAATCATATTATAGCAGGCTTCTATTTCTGCCATTCCAGTCATTTGACACACATGAACCGCCATATGAGCCACATCTAATAAATCCCCTGTTCCTAAACTATACCAGGGATCTTGAATACAATCATGCCCTAAACTTACATTTAATCCCTGTTGCCATAATTCTTTAACTCGCGTCACGCCTCGGCGTTTGGGATAGGTATCGTTACGACCTTGGAGGGTAATATTAATCAAAGGATTGGCAACTAAATTAATATTTGATCGCTTTAATAACCCCATCAATTTAAACGCATAGGCATTATTATAAGAGGCAAAAGCTGTTGTATGACTCGCTGTAACTTTTTCGCCCATTCCTGTTCTAATGGCACAAGCAGCAACAACTTCTAAAAACCGAGATTGGTCATCATCAATTTCATCACAGTGAATATCAATTAAACAATCATATTTTTGGGCAAGTTCAAAAATTCGATGAACCGATTTAACTCCATCTTCTCGGGTTAATTCATAGTGAGGAATTCCCCCAACAGCATCCGCTCCTAAATCTAAGGCTTTTTCGAGTAATAATTCATTTTCGGGGCGGCTATAAATTCCATCTTGAGGAAAGGCTACAATTTGCAGCGTTATCCAGTCTTTTACTTCTTCTCGAACGGCTAATAAAGCCTGTAAGGCGGTTAAGTTTGACTCGCTGACATCAACATGAGTTCTAACCCATAAAACCCCTTGTTGGGCTTGCTGTTTGAGGGTAGAAATTGCCCGATGTTTCACATCTTCTATTGTCAAATTTTGTTTACGTTCTTCCCAAATTTGAATCCCTTCAAACAGGCTTCCACTCTGATTCCAACGGGGTTCTCCTGCGGTTAAAGCCGAATCTAAATGAATATGAGATTCTACAAAGGGAGGACTAATGAGTTGACCTTGTAAGTTGATTTCTTGTTGGGCTGATTCGCTAATAGATGCTGCTATCACTGCTATTTTTCCGGCGGAAATTGCGATGTCAACCGTTTCTATTTGACTGGGCGATCGCAGTAAAGAACCGTTTCGGAGAATTAGATCATAAAGTTGAGTAGACATGAGGAATTTAACCTTGCTGTTTGGCTTGTTGAATGGCTTGAAAAAACTGTTCGGCAGTAACAGAATGGACTAAACTTAATGGATAAGCATCTTCGCTGATCGCTTTGGCATAAGCGGCTTGTAAATAAGGAGAATAGGACTGATCATTTTCGAGATAAACTTTGAAAAATGCCAAGCCGATAGCATTCGTATAGTTATTAATGGTTAGGGGAACTGGATCGACAATTTCTTTCAATGAATAACTCACCGCCTGACTCATCATACTTAGGTTGAGGTTAATATGATGATCACCTTCGGCTAACATCAGATATTTATCAGGTGTTGTCAGCCAAGTAAAGGATCGAACTTGTTCCCAAGCGACGGGTGTGACTTTATCTTCTCCACTGGTTTTCCACAAGATTGGTATTTGAATTTGACTTAAACTCTGTTCTCCAAAGATGCTGCTATTAACGGGATTAATTGGCATAATGGCTTTAACTCGTTCATCTCGGAAGTGATATTTTGTTCGAGGTAATTCTAAGGCGCGACATTGGAATAATCGAGCGAGGTTTATGGAGTCAAATTTAGCTGCACAATCAGCTTGTAAATTCTCAAAATTAATCTCTGCACCAGCAATTGCTAAAGCCGTATAAGCCCCAAAAGAATAACCTGCTACACCGACTTTCTCTAAATTTAATTGACCTTCAAATTCGGTTTGATTGCGACGTTCGAGTTCATCTAATAAAAAGCTAATATCTGCGGGTCGATCAATAAATTCCGAGACTTTGAACACATCAGATGCTCGTCCGGATAATAAGGCTTGAATTTGGTCTGTATCGCTGCCTGGATGCTGAATTAAGGCGGCAACAAATCCATAGGAAGCTAAATGTTCACCCAAAATAGCATAATCGGTTCGACTGGCAGCTAAACCGTGAGAAAAAACGATAACGGGGATTGAATTGGGTTGTCCTTGATGAACTTGATTGAAAGGAGTGGGAAGATAAACATCCACCAACATTTTTCGATAGCGTTTGTGATCTTGGAGAAGGATAGTTCGTTTTAAAGTGCTATAAGGTCCAGGCTGTCGAATATCGGGTTTTTGAGTGTAATCTAGGAAGGGTTCTAAGGCAATTTCATCTGTCGATAATTTCACAACTTTGGCGATCACTGCCTCAGTTTCTTTCGATAAAGTTTGGAATTGATCGCGTAACTCAAACAGCAATTGAGTATTCACCTGAATGCCTTCACTGGGGAAATAATGCAGGATATTCAGTGGGGTTAATCCCTCTGGATCTTGTGAAGCTTCGATAAAGGCGGTTCGGATGGCATCGGAACCATTTCTCAGGGTAATTGTTCCTTTTTCATTCAGTTTGGCTTGAATTAAATCTCCCAATTTATCTAAAAAGATTTGACCCGTAGGAGAATTGAGAAATTGAGAGACCATCAGTGGATCAAATTTATAGGATTCTAGGAGTAGATTCCGAAACTGTTCTTGATCTTCTAAACTGAGGAGAAGCAGATAACGTTGGAGTTCAGGATCGTTAACGATTCCTTCTTTTGCGTAGACTTCTAAGGCTTTTACTGAAACTGAAACATTCGCTGAGGCAAAAGAGAGATAGACTCGTTCTGCTGCATTTGTGGGTAATATTGAAAAAAGGGCAGCGAGAATCCCCAGAATTCCACTTTTGACGATATACCGAAATAAAAATCGCTCAGTTGGCTTACCTTTGCTGTTTTTGGGATCTGGGTTGTGAATTTTCATGGGCAAGGAATCCGGTCAAGAGTAATTCAGAATGAATACTGAGAAATTTTCAGGGGTAACGTTTATTTTCCTTATTTTAAACGATTTTTACTCCTTGTAAATCGCAATTTGCTTGCATAGAGTTCTCAGGGGTTTGGAAAAACGATTTCGTAGCAGGGAGAATGACTCCAGGCGGACTTCTGCCTTTGGGCCATCGGCAGATTTAGAGTGGACAATTAGGGTTTATCTAGATCTGTGTTGTCGTGAAGAACTTGTTTAATTTGTTCAAGGAGATCTGACATAGAAATCTGACTCGGTAAAATTTTCATATCGAGTTTTGTCATTAATTCTTGAATTTGTTTGTCCAATTCGCCGGAGAGGTGATCAGTCAAAAGTCTTTCTGATTGAGGGTTTGATGCGGGGTGAGACTGTTCAAAATTGCCAAGGGGAACATTAGATTGATTTAAAATCAGAATGGGAAAATCCGTTGAGATTTGTTCTAAGGTGGAGAGAACTTGTAAGAGAACGGGTGACAAATCTTGCGTACAAATTAACAGCAAGTCTACGCTTTGATATTGAACCTGTTGGAGAACTTCTGACCAAGATTCAGCCATTAATCCTCGAAAACCTGCGGTTTGTAAATATTGCACTAATGCGCGATCTATTTTGGTTTTGAATTTGCTGGTTTTAGCATCAGTTTCTGGGGAATGTTCATCGGTATTAATAAACTGATTGAACTTTTTCGGAGAAGAAACTGCATCAGATTCTTGAAAATCAGGCAGGATCGAGAAATCGACTAAAAGAATATTCGGTTTCCAATTCATCCCAACTGCCACTTGAATGACTTGTAGCAAGGCTGATTCTAGGCTTTGGTCGGAGTCTTTTTCTCGGTTTTTGTTCTCTAAATATTCAGCAACCAAGCAAGGAAAAACAGACAACTTTTCAATGCGATTGGCGATGTCTGTTGTGGGTTGATCCAAAGTAATCAGAGGCAGATGAGCGAGAATATCGTACTCACTGAGTTTTCGGAGAAATGTAGCTGGATTTTTGACCCCTGTGGTACTTTGTAAAATCATAGCATCAGGATTCCAAATTCGCGCTAAAAGTTCGGCTTGATTGAGATCATCGGCTTCTAAAATGCGACAACTTGAAAAATGATGCAGGATTAAAGCAGAATGATGAATTGAATTTAAGGACGTTTCTGTACTTCCGGGTGACTCCTGAGTAGAAGACAGTAGAATTTGAGTCTCTTGTTCAATCGGATTTAGCCAGAGTAGAGTTAATCGCTGAGTCTGATTTGAAAGAGAATCTTGTTTAAGTTCAGTGAGAATTTTCTGTAACTCTTGCTTTTGTACAGGTAAACTGATAAAGCCATCACAATTGTTAAGTTGAGCGCGTTTTTTATCCCCCAAAGTCGCCGTAATCACCACAGGGATTTGATGAGTATGAGTGTTCGTTTTTAGTAAGGTTAACACATCCCAACCCGACAATAATGGTAATAGCGGATTGAGAAAAATGACCCGAGGTTGTAAAAAGCGGGCTTTTTCGAGGGCTTCAGTTCCCGATCGGGCAATTACCACCCGATAACCCAAACTGGTAAGCTGTTCAGTCAGACTAAAAATATAACGCGGTGCCGCCTCCACAATCAAGATTAACCGAGACTGAATCTCTGGACTTGGACGGGGAGAGTGAGCGGGGGAGGGTTGCGCCTTTGAGGTGGGGTGAGAGGGTTGCCAGTCTCGGGTATCCAATCCCCAATCTTTGCGTTGTGGAGGACTTGGGGGTAACAACAGGGTAAATTGACTGCCTTGATCTTGTTTAGAAATAAAGCTAACATCGCCACCATGTAAGTGAGCCAAGCGTTGGGTGAGAACCAGTCCCAGTCCAGTTCCTTCAAACTTGCGGGTTAGGGGACTTTCAAGTTGTTGAAACTTTTGAAAAATCAAATGCTGTTTATCTTCAGGAATGCCAATTCCCTTGTCCCACACGGTAAAGCCGATCCAGTTTTCCCAGTGACTGACTTGTAGTCCAATTTGACTGTCATCGGGTGTGAATTTGAGGGCGTTTGACAGTAGATTAACTAACATCTGACGCAACCGCAATTCGTCAGCGACAATCATTTCTAAACCGGGTTCAATTTCTAAAATAAACCGTTGCTGGGGTTGCGGTTTGTCTGGAGAAACTGGATCGCTAGACTGCTCCGATCCAGAGGATTTTGAGTTGTGATCTAAATGTGCATGATGTTGTAAAGTGATCTCAAAAGCTCGTTCACAAACGGAGCGAATCTGCACAGGTTCAGGAATCAGTTCAAGCTGACCTGTTTCCATGCGGGTCAAGTCTAAAATATCATTAACTACCATCATCAAATGACGCCCGCTCTGATGAATCAGTTTAGCATAACGGGCTTGACGGTCATTGAGTGAACCCAGGGCTTGATCTTTGAGTAGGCTAGATAACCCTAAAACTGCGGTGAGTGGTGTTTTGAGTTCGTGGCTAATACAGGCGAGAAACTCATCTTTGAGTCGGTTGAGTTGAACTAAGTCGGCATTTTTAGCGGCGAGTTCTTGAGCAACATGATGTTGTTCTGTGATATCTTGGGCTAAAATTATCCACCACTGAGATTGATCTTCTGAGGAAAGATTAACCGCCCAATTTCCCCGCAAGGGTTGACGGACAAACTGCCAAACTCGTTCTTGTCGGTTCGGGAGAGAACAAACACAAACATAAGTATTGCTAGAAGTTTCAACTTTAGACCAGTCGGGTAAAAAATTCAAATTCTCAGGAACTGTGGTATCTGTTTGCGAGGATGGCGAAGATGTCGCCTCTGACCTGTAAGCCTGTGAGTTAGAATATATCCATCCCGCAGAGGAAACTTTGTTGTTTGCAGTTCCAGAAAATTCGGCACTAGATTGAGGAACAGATTCAGTTTCACATAAATATTGAGAGTCGATGCCAAATTGAGAACACCATGCCTGATTTTGGGCTACTGTTTCTCCTTGGTTTCGTTGAATCATCAACGGAATGGGTAATTGTTCGATCAGTTGCAATAATGATGAGATTGCTTTTTCGGAGGAATTATTGTCTGGGATGTTGGCTGATTTGGCTTGAAGTAGCTGAGGATTACTGGCTAAAAATTGTAGCAGTTTTAGGCTATCGAGTAATCCTAAAAACTGGTTGTTGGGATTGACTAAAACCAGAGACTGTGGGTTAGAATTTAGAGATAGATCAGACGAGCGATCGCTTGAAACAGTCTGCGAGTCAGTATTTGTTTGTTGCAGGTGTAGCCAAAACTCTGACCAATCGAGATGAGCGGGAACGGCTATTAACGGTTCGATCAGGGTTGTTGTGAGTTGTTGGATAGATTGTTGAGCGCGAATCGCCAAATGACTCGCTTCGGGGAGTGCGATCGAATCAGATTGAGGCAACACATAAGCCATCAAACGACACAAATATACGACTCCTACAGGCTGATCGGTTGTCGGATTAATTACAACAATGCGATCGCAATTTTCCAGGCAGAATATTGACCAAACCTGACTCAAAGTAGCGGTTTGAAGACAAACGGGGACTGCCCGGATGAAGCTTTGGAGGTGAGTTGGGCAAGAATACATAGAAAATTCTACTGCTAGAGCCAATTGCGACTGAATTCAAGGTATGGTAGTAGTAGGCTTTTGAGTTTAACCTGTCGATACGAACAAACCTCTGACAACTGGTGTCAGTCTCGCAGCTCCCTACAGGGGAACCTCTGGGTTTCTCAGTTTCCCACCTCTGAAAATAACTTGGCTGTTTTGTTCATGCAATGGGGTCAAAATTAGCCCTTAAAGCTGTTCGATGAACGAATGGCAGTACAGCACAGCTTACACCTCCTATGACTCCAGGGGGAATTCTTAGAAGTGCGTTTCAAGATCTTTCTCTATCATGTTCGATCAACCTGTAGAAGAACATCACCTTAATAATAAAAAAATAACAATTAAGAATTTAAAAAGTATATCTGCACAACTTGTTGGCAGCCTTCTGAGAAATTACGAGTGATTGTACCCCATACAGGAGTTGAGCCGAATCCCCTGATCCCCTTGGGTTCGTCCGTTGTTGTTGTCTTAGAATTAAGAAGTTGCCAGCCTAGACTTCTCTAAAGAGTGTCAGTATGGGATGTTCACTCGTTCGAGAAAATTTGACTGAGGACTACGCCTGCTTGCCGAATGCTTTACTGTGTTGATTGCTAGACAAAAGTTGTTTGGGAATTTTGATCGCCAAGAAACTCATTGATCAGCTCTTTTTAGCCAAGATAGGATTTAGCGATCGCACTAATGCGACTTTCCCATACCTGGGGTCAATCTCTACTCCCGATATCTCTAAAGTGTGATTGAACTGATAATCACTATCCCCGATAGTATAACAGATCTTCTCACCTGGCTTGAGACGAAGGCACTGATTGAAAACAGCTTGTCGATGGGCTGTGGGAAGAAAGACTTCTTCGCCAATTTCCAGTGAGGAGGCATTATGAAAAGACAGTTGTCCTTCGTTGGTCAGAATACCTGCTGGTGTTAAGAACTGTTCGCACCAGTGAACCGCCAGAAACCATTTAGCCTCTGACAAACGATTGTAAATTCGTTCAGGGTTAGGGTGCTGTAAAACTTTGTATCCTCCCTCAACGGCGATTACGGTACCCCCTAAGAATCCAAAGATTGTTCCGAAGGTTTCTTTCATAATCCTACTCCTACTTTTAATCGGTTATCATCTTATTTTAGATTATGTTAAGATTTGCTTTTGTCATTTGTTTACAGTTTTGTATTTCAAAGTTTGCTATTTAGACCCACTTGGTCGATTCTGTTTTGCTGATTTTTTAGGTTTAATCGGGGTTAGTTTTTTCAATCAAACAGCCTCAATTAACTGATATCTATACCCTCAAAAACTATTGCAACAAACGACGAATTTTGCCATAAGCAGCATAGGATTTTCCATCGGAAGATTCTCGGACTTCATCGACAACATATAACACCCCTTCGGCGCGAATATTTCGAGGAAAACGAATATTAAAATCCGGGTTATACCCATCAGAAACGACTCGCGCCCTCAATTTACTGCCTTCTTTAACACATTGAACTAATATCCCATTTCCCACCTCATCGACGGTTTCTAAGTCTTCATAGCTACCCGTTGCTTTTGCGGCTTGTAGAGATTTTGAACGGGTTTTAGTTGGATTTAATTCGGTCTGAGTGGCTGTTCCTAAACGTCGAATATCCCCTTTTACCCGATAAAAATCCCCCTGGGGAGAAAGGATAATTTCATCAACAACATAAGTGACGCCTTCTTGCCGAATATTGCGGGGAAACTGTACATTAAAATCGGGATTATATCCTTCTGAAATTACCCGCACTCGCAATTTTCCGCCCTCGCGAAAACATTTCAATAAAATCCCATCTCCGGCTTCTTCAACTCCGGGTAAACTTGACGCATTTCCTGATGTAATTCCCCGTAATTTTAAGTCGCTACGACTGCGGTTGCGGGTTTGATAAGACTGATCGCGCATTTCTTTGCGAGTCGCCGCATCAAGGCTGTGATTTTCTATCCGTTGGGCGTAATAGTTTAATTGTTCGATTTCTTCGGCAAGTTCAAAGATTTCATCTAAAAGTTTACTCCTGATATCTTCAACGGCTGAACGCAATTTTTCGGCGGCTTGTTTATACTGACCTTGATCGGCTAAAGCGATGGCTTCATCTTTGAGACGGGCGATTCTCAGTTGACTGGTCTGTTCAAAAACGGTAGAATTAAGTTGGGATTGACTGGCTTGTTCTTCCGAACCAATGGTAACAGAAATGGGGAATTGTTCCGATTGAGATTGAATGCTGTCTTCAACCAGGGTTTGATAATCGTAGGTGACGGTTACAAGCTTTATTTCTCCTGGGTTTGCTTGGGCTGGAATTGATAATTGTAGGGCGAGTTGTTTGGCTTCGACTTGATAGACATCACCCAAGAATAACTCTAGCTGTTCCCCTTGACGTATCGAACGATAATTGTTGAGAACTTCGGTAATTTTAACTCCGGTTTCCGGCTGTAATTTAACGGTGAGATTTTGGGCGACAACTGCGGTTAAACTCTCTAATTCTATCCGAAAAACTTGGGCAACATCATCGGGAGATTGAATAAAATAAAAGTTTCCCCCTGCCGCATCGGCTATACTAATCAGCAGGTCTTCATTAAAATAGCTTCCAAACCCTAATGTTGTAGTAATAATTCCGGTTTCGGCTTGATTTTGGGCGGTTTTGGTGAGAACTTTGGGGTCAGTAATTCCCATGTTCGCCTGTCCGTCAGTTAGCAATAATACCCGGTTGAGTCGGTCGGAAGTTTGCCGAGATTTTACACAATCACAGCCCATTAACCAACCCCCGCTTAAATTGGTACAACCTCCGGCGCGAATGCGACCAATTTGTTTACAAATAGCGGCTTTATCTTCAACAGTTTGCGGAGGTAATATTGTTTCGGGTTGATCATCATAAATAACCACTGAAACGATATCATCAGCAGTGAGAGATTCGACCAATTGTTGAGCGGCTTTGATCGCATAACGCAAAGATTGACCCGCCATCGAACCGGAACGATCAATCACCAAACTGAGGTTTAATGGACGACGGGGAGAAGTTTCCGCTTGGGTTTGGGCGTTGAAATTGAGAATCAGATCGACTGTAGCGGGAGTGTTGGTCGCAATGAGCGGGTAAGAAAGGGAGTAATTCGCTTGCATTGCCAAAGTTGGGGTAAGTTACTCTATGGATCTTAGCTTAGATTAATCTGAACACCACCTGAGCAGGGGGACGGAGGTTATATGGTTCGTTATCAAGATGAATTTAACAAGTTTAACCAGGTTTTAGACTTGAGCAATGTCGCTACAGTCACGTTAAATGCCAGTAGAGGGGAAGTTGATATTCGCAGGTCAAGACAGGATGAGGACGAAGAAGCAGCCGCACCCATCGAACCGACTCCCCCTCCGATTATAGAACCAACGCCGCCAACAATTGGGCCGACTCCGACACCAGTACCCACGCTTCCGCCTATTCCTATACCCACACCGACACCAACACCCACGCCAACACCAACACCCACACCCACGCCAACCCCAACACCCACGCCAACACCAACACCCACACCGACAACTTCACCCACACCCACGCCAACACCAACACCCACGCCTGACCCCACACCCACGCCAACACCCACACCCACGCCGTTACCACCAGAAACGGGGTTAGAAGGAGATGACGGAAATAACCTTTTGGTGGGAACCGACAACCGAGATTTAATTACCGGACGGGGTGGAAATGACACCATTTCGGGTTTACAAGCGGATGACTCCCTCAATGGAAATGAGGGAAATGACATTATTTATGGCGGACGTAATAATGACACGTTACTCGGGGAAAGTGGCGATGACTTCTTACAGGGGAATATTAACGATGACTACCTAGATGGGGGAACCGGAAATGATACGTTGTACGGGGGGGTGAATGTGGATACTCTCCTCGGTGGTATCGGGAATGACTTGCTGTTTGGGGATAAAGGCGATGATAGTCTCGATGGCGGCGATCGCAATGATACTCTGTTTGGGGGTGAGGATAATGATACTCTGACGGGTGATGCGGGTGATGATATTCTCATCGGAAACGCCGGGAGTGATCTGCTGTATGGCGGGGCGGATGAAGATGTTCTCTATGGGGGTTTAGATCAAGATAGTCTGTTTGGGGGAGATGGTAAAGATTTCCTCCGAGGCGACAAACAAGATGATTTTCTTGATGGCGGTACTGGGGCTGACTTGCTGTATGGGGGTCGGGCGGATGATACTGTAATTGGCGGAATAGGTAATGATTATGTTAGTGGAGATAAGGGTAATGATCTGTTAATTGGGGTTGATGTTGAGTCTGATATTCCCGGACTCATTGAGATTGATACGCTTTACGGAGGAGATGGTTTTGATACGTTTGTTTTGGGTGATGAAGCTCAGGTTTATTATGATAATCAAACAGAGGAAGATTTTTCGGGTGTGGATGATTATGCGTTGATTCTTGATTTTGATTCGACTCAAGATATTATTCAGTTGAGTGCTTCCGGGGAATATTTGTTTAATGAATCTCCCGAAGGGTTTCCAGAGGGAACGGCGATCTTTTTACGAACCTCTGGAGCGAATGAATTAATCGCCATTTTACAAGGGGTTACTGACTTTGAAATTGGAGAGGATTTAGATAATAGTCCGATTCGTTTTATTTAGTTAAATCAAGAGGGGTGGGTTTATATAAGTTGTTTGTGGGAAATATGGATTTGTTAAGAACCCGCCCCTACATGACTGGTCACTGATAACTGTAAACTGTAAACTGTAATGAACCCGCCCCTACACCCAGGGCTGTTTCATGTTTAAAAATTATAGCTTCCCAGAGGGCTATAAATTTTTAAAAAAGAATTCCGCTTCTACTTATGATTTTTTGACTGATATTTACCTGTTTTATGCTCGTTTTTTAGGCTTAGTTATTGGATTTTGCCGAGTGAGAGAGTTGTAAGTCGTTGTCTACAAACTCACAAATCTCTTTCATAAAATGTTCGGTCGAAAATATTTTCTGACGGTCTTCTAAAGCGGTTCGGAGTTGTTGCTGTTTTTCGGAATTGTTCAAAACCAACAGTATTTTTTCGACGGCTTCTTCTACGCTATCAAAAAATAAATCCTGATTGTCTTGTCCGACAATTTCTATTTGTCCCCCAACACTTCTGACAAAGGGAATAGCACCGGCTTTCACCATTTCTGCAATAGATATGCCAAAGGGTTCTTTTTTGTAGTGTATTCCATAGCGACATTTAGCCAAAATACTAACATAGTCTTTGTAGGGAAGGTTTTGATAGAGTGTTACCCAATCGGCATTTTCTGCGACCATTTTTTTGAGAAAGCGTAAATATTTTAAGCCGTAGAAGCCGCCACCTCCTCCCGTTAGATAAAGTTTAACATCATAGCCTTTTTCTCGGATTTTCTTGAGAATTTGAATCGCTTTGTGAGGTTGTTTGGCTTCAGTTAATCTACCGCTACAAATAAAAGCATTTTCTTTGTTTTCCCAAGCAATTTGTTGAACGTCTAACACAACGGGAGGATAAATCACCGTTGATTCAATCCCATATTCTGTTAAAATTGCATCCGCTACTACATAAGAATTTGCAATTGAATGATTACTTTTCATTCTCTCATCTGAAAAGTCAGAAATCTTTTTATAAAACGACTCATCTTTGTCAAAGACATCAATCCAGTGAATATATTGAATTCCGCTTTTCCCTAAATCGGCTGCATTATAGCCAGATAACACTAAATCATAGTTTTGAGTTTGGGCTTTAAATTGACGAATAAAATAATGATTTATCAGCTTTTTAATACTTGGATTATTGGCAATCAAAAAGTCTAAACTGCTTTGGATAAACTTCGGTAACATCGATTTGATTCTCACAGTTTCCGATGAAAGCTGAGTTCCATAAGCAGAATTTAACCGTTGAAAATCAAGCTCAAATAAAGTAAAAAGTGTAACCTTGTATTTTTTCTTTAAAGCCTCTAATATCCACAGCCCAACACTTTCAGCGCCCCCGCCTTCAAAACTGGGATAAAATACGGCAATTGAGGGTAAAGAAGTAACATTTTCGGGTTTGTGGCTGCTCGTCATTATGATCTATTCCTCATTTTTTAATCGACTTCTGTGACTCGCCAACTCAACTTTAGGTTAACCCAAAAATTCCAAAACGTCACTAGGGCGATCGCAATAAGTTTAGCGAGGTATTCATTAATCCCCAAAGCGCGAGCCAGTATATTAACAATTATTTCATCTAAGAGTTAAATCGTTAAACAGATGATACAATCTGATAGAAGGAGATGATATATAATGTAGCTAGTAGCAACTCTACCCAATAATAATGATGTCTTTAGCTCAACAAAACTTTTGCTTTTGTACTTATACTTCGGGGCAAACCTATCGAACTCTGACTAAATTACTCGTTCAAGACCTGAAACAATATGCTCCTGAAATTCCCTTTATTATTTTTACAGATAAACCCAGTCACTTTAGCGATGATAATAATGTAATGGCTTTTGAACATCATCGCCAGGGAATTTCATTTCATAATGAGCGAAGATATGCAATTGCAAAAGCAATATCGCTGTATAATTCTTGTATGTATATTGATGCTGACGTTAGAATCTGCGCTCCTGTTCCTCCAGAGATTCAGTCCAAGTGGCTTCCGGGATTAACGGCTAGAAGCTGTGGAAGTTTGCTCAAACTCATGCAGGAACGTTTAAGCAAAAGCAATCCTCCCAATCCCTCTGTTGTTAAACAGATGAAGCTGATTGAAAAAATTGCGCGGAAATTAGACATCGATCTAACAGAGACAAATATTCCATTTATCAATGAATTTCTCTTTGTATTGACGAGAGATTCAGGAAAAGAAATTGAGTTTTTAAATCTCTGGGAAAAACTCGCTTATTACACAGAGCTGAATGGATGGGATAATGCTCCTACAATTCCAATGGGGTTTGCAGCCGTTCAAGTCGGAATGCCTGTAATCTATGATGAAATGGAAGGTCTGGACTTTTTTGATGATCGGATAGAATCAGTCAGAATTGCCAAAGGACAATCAGCACCAGAGAGCAAACAAGAATATTTTGAAGCTCAAAGGAGCATAGAAAAAGACAATCGAACTCTAACTCAAAAAGCGGTTGATAAAGTCAAGAAAAATATGGATTATAGTTCTCGTTATTTGCGCTTAAAGGTGAGAACCCTAATCAGTGACTTTGATTTTTACAAAAATTGAAACCTACCGCTCAACGTCTGTGACTCGCCAACTCAACTTTAGGTTAACCCAAAAATTCCAAAACGTCACTAGAGCGATCGCAATAAGTTTAGCGAGATATTCATTAATCCCCAAACCGCGAGACAGGATATTAACAATTATCGCATTTAACACCAACCCCGTTAAACAAATGAGATTAAACTTTAAAAACCGTTTCAATCCCTGTGTCCAACTGCGTTGTTGATGGGTCAAATCCGCAAACGTCCATCGGTCATTCCAGAGAAAATTGTTAACAATTGCAATCTCACCCGATAGAATAACACTTAGAGTCAATCCTAAACCCAGATTCCGCAGTAAATAAAACGTCGTGATATCAACAAAAACCCCACTAAAACCCACAACGCCAAACCGCAGAAAGCGTTGAATAGGCCATCGGGTTAAACGCAACCGGATCAGGTGTTGGAGATATTCGATATACTGTTTCCAGGTTACTTTACTCGCGCCTTCCGCCCGTTCTTGGAACACATACCCCACTTCTGCGATCCAACGAATCGTTCCTTGGGCTAATACTTCGATTAAAATCTTATACCCAATCGGACTTAAAACTTTTTCTGCGATCGCCTCTCGCCTCACCAAAAAATAACCACTCATCGGATCAGACACCCGACTCATAACCCCCGGTAAAATCATCAGTCCGAGAACCTGCGCCCCCCGTGACAGAAATCGACGCCGCAAACTCCAGTCACTCACCCCGCCATTGTCTACATGACGACTCCCTACCGCCAAATCAGCCCCTTTGTTGATTTCTGCTAAAAGATTCAACAACGTTTCTGGAGGGTGTTGCAAATCGGCATCAATTACCCCTAAAATATCCCCATCAGCAACTTGCCAACCGCGAATCACGGCCGTTGAGAGTCCCCGTTCCTGTTGACGACGCATCACCCGTAACTGAGGATAATCTAAACAGAGATCATGGGCAGTTTTCCACGTTAAGTCGGGGCTATCATCATCAACAATAATCAGTTCATACTCACCCCGTAGAACTTGATCCAGCGTTTGACTCAACTGAGTGATCATCTGCTGAATATTCTCGCTTTCGCAATAGGTAGGGATGACTAAAGACAGTCGAGTATTGCGATCGCTGTGGGTGTGTCTCATCGGTTGTCCCGGAATATTCAATGAACCAATGGGTTCAGGGACAATAAAATCAGATTGATAATGACTCGGAAAATTAGGATAGATTGGGGACATTCATTTAGAAGTCTATAATTAAAAGTCAATGAGCGTGAAGCGGCCTGTTTGAACATAGTCAAAAATTCGGTTAATCTCATTACGTTGAGCATCGGTAATTTGACTATCTGAAAGGATGACTGACATCAGCTTTAGATACTCACTGCGATCAAGCTGGCCTGATGTCAGGATGTGATCCAGCAATTGAGTCAGAGTCGGATTAGATTGATTTTGGCTTAACCAACGCATAGGCTATCATTCCCCTCTAAATCGGAGTTCGCTACAATATCGGAAGGTTGCTCACCATTGAGCCAATAATAATGAACAGAGCAATTTTGACATCCTCTCCGCCGTAAACGACGGAGATTCCAAACATCACTGTTTGGGTTTCCTCTTTCTATGAGTTGACTTACTCAACTGGGTTTCCCCACTTAAGCAGAGATCAGTCTCTCGGGAGGCGT
>NZ_JAYGHR010000026.1:0-37983 GCF_034932365.1 Limnoraphis robusta BA-68 BA1
TAGAGGGTTATGCCGAGGGCTTCTTGGTGAAATGCCTGTCTGACCGGGTGCTGCTGACAGTCCGGGGTGATGCAGGAAATAAACATTAACACGGTTTGTACCGCGTTATATCAGTTTTATAAAGCAGCAATGTCTCAGAGGCTAGAAAATTAGGCGGTTGAACTAATTCCCATAGCTCAAACAGAAGTTGGGTAGGGTGGATCAGATTTTCAGGTTAATGATAGACTAGCCCATCCCTTGTCAGATCCAGCCTAGATTGACACCCCCATCAGGGCTTGGTGCGCTACAACTCAGCCGAAAAAAATTTTTTGAAAAAGGGGTTGACAATCTCCGAAAAGGTCTGTACTATTAGTAATTGTCGAGGGTAACAGAAGAACGCGAAACAAATAAAGCGATTTCTGATTGACCTCAAGACCTAAGAAAGTATTTTAAAGCTTTCCTGGTGTCTATGGCTCGATGGAACCACACCGATCCATCCCGAACTCGGATGTGAAACGTTGACACGGCGAAGATACTTGGTGGGTAGCTGCCTGGGAAAATAGCTCGATGCCAGGATAAATACAAAACTAGAGCTTCTCTTCCAGTGATAAACGGAGGGAGGCTCTGGTTTTTGATGGGTATGTGTTAATCAGAATCAAGCATGAATGCAATTTTACCGCCCTGGATTGTTTTAGACCCGCTTTTGCAACAATGGCTCTGTGAAGATATTGGGCGAGGCGATCGCACGACAGCGAGTCTGTTACTGCAAAATCGTCCTTCAGGAAGCGCCTATTGGGTGGTGAAAGAGTCGGGAATGGTTGCGGGATTAACAATAGCGGCGCGAGTGTTTGAACTGTTAGATCACGAAGTAGAGTTTACAGCGATCGTTTCAGAAGGGCAATGGTGTGAAGTCGGACAAACGATCGCCCAACTCAAAGGGCCATTAGCAGCTTTGTTAACCGGGGAACGAGTCGCGTTGAACCTAGCGATGCGGTTAAGTGGAATAGCCACTCTAACGAACCGATACACAGTTGCTCTTTCTGACTTCCCGACACAACTGGTAGATACTCGTAAAACCACGCCAGGACTGCGACTGTTAGAAAAATACGCGACCCAAGTGGGAGGGGCAATCAATCATCGTTTCGGGCTGGATGACGCCGTGATGATCAAAGATAATCATATCGCGGCCGCAGGCGGAATACAAGAAGCGATCGCCCAAATTCGAGGAAAAATTCCCTATCCTCTAACGATAGAAGTCGAAACAGAAACCCTCGAACAAGTTCAGACAGCGTTAGAGAATCAAGCTGATATTATTATGCTGGATAATATGCCCCTGTCAATCATGTTGGAGGCGGTGGAGAAAATTCGGAGTTATAATAACCGAATTAAAATCGAAGCCTCCGGTAATATTACCCTAGAAACGATTCGCGCTGTTGCGGAAACTGGCGTTGATTATATCTCTACCAGCGCCCCAATTACTCGTTCAACTTGGTTAGATTTAAGTATGAAATTAGGTGAGGGAAATTGGGGAATTGATTATCCTTTGATCAGAACCGTTTGAAGTGAGTCACCTACCTCCTGCTTTTACTTAGAAATAAAGTGAACCCAAAAACTGCCATCGGGGATACAAAGCCGCCGAATTAATCCATAAGAATAATGGAGATAAGCGCCACTTAAATCGGTGCGATATCCGGTTGAGAACCATTCTCCATAGGGATCATGAACAATAAACCCGTATTCATCATATCCAACAACCACAAGGATATGACCAAAGGAGGTAAAGTAGCCATGAATCACAGAAGGATTTCCCGCCGCAACCCAGTCTTGAACATCTTCAATAATGGCATATTCTGTAAAATAATCTTGACACCCATAATCTCGAACAATTCGAGCTAAATCATAGGGATTATGTCGGCTATAGCCTTTGTTGAGTGCATACTCATACAGTTCATCTTCAAACTGTCCATAACTAACACGTCTCGGTGCTTTCAAATACTCCAAACACATCCCGATAGAAGTCACATTACAGGCACCCGTTGGATTTAAAAAGTTATCCAATTGAGAACGATAAGGAACATTATTCAATCGATAACTTTTGGGTAAAGGCTTCGGATAAACTAACTTTTCATCCTCATAAATTTCGGCATGAGCGGCCCAAATGTATAACATAGAATATCCCCCGAAGCTTTCACTGCGAAGGGCAACTCTTAGATGTCCTCGAATGGGATCATAAGCTAAAACGGCAAACTCTTGACCTCCAGCAACTGGGAATTTTTCAGAGTCAGTCAACTGAGATGAAGCGATAGGTTTTAGTTTAAAAACGGTACTTTTGACCGTTTTCAAAATGGGGGTGAGAATGGGAATTTCTGAGATTTTAGCTTCAATTAATTTCTGGGCTGTTACTGCTCCTAAATAACCCGGTTCACCACATTTCATCAGCTTTTGAAATTGATGCAGTGAGGCCGTTGACTTCGGGCCAAAAATACCATCGGCGGGCGGATCAAGAAGTCCTAAGTCAATCAGGCGAATCTGAATCTGACGACTCAGATCAGGGTCTGCATCAATTTTATTGACATCATACTTGATATCTGTACCCAAAAAGTCTTGTAATCTCATATTACTTGCTGAAATTGATCGCGGTTGTAGTGATCACAATTATTGCTAAAATTCTTAATCTAGATCGTCACCCAGAGTCAAGCCAAGAATTTCTGGAAATTCTTTCTGCTGTTCAGTCGGGATATCTTCCTATTTTTGTAAGAATCCAGGGCAATTGTACTGATAATCTTATCAGTTATCGATTGATAGAATTCATAAAAATAACCGGATTGTACTGAATCCTTTCTCCCCTGGGTTCCCCGTCTCAGGTAAAATTCACATTTTGCACCCGGACTCAACAAGACCTTAGAAACCCGGTGCGCGATAACGAAAAATATTAACAAGCTGATTGCAGTCGCAAGAAACGCGGTTTCTGACACGGGTGCAAGATCTCAGGTTGAATTAACGTTCAAGGGGAGATTCAACACCTCAAAAAAAGCAAAAGCCTACACGGCGGGTAGGCTCAAGTGGGATTAGCAAGTGCTGCAAAATAGAAGGGAGAACCCGCTTATTGTTCAGCTACTACCCGTGAAGACGACATCAGGAAACTTGGCTTGAGCTTCTGAGAGCGGACGACCTTTGCCTTCTTCTTGCCAGTAGTTAATGACTTCCGTTGCCTTGTTGAGCAACTCAACCCGCTCTAGATCGGAAATCCAATGTTTGGACTCCATTTCAGTTTTGAGCTGTTCCCAGGCATCATTTCTCGGCCAGAAAAAGTAAGAGGTTAAAGGACTAGAGCCTTTTCCGACAACTTGATCTACCGCCAATGCAACGTTGTCGTCCAGCCAGAGAACCTTTAACACGAATCGTGACAACGACACCTCCATAAGCAAGCAATTCAAAAAAATATTACAACCTGCTATTCTAACGCACAATGAGACTTCTGTGCTATCTAAATTTACAGGCTCAACTCTTTATTCAAGCTTCACACCGATGAAAGCAATTGTAATTTTCGATATTGACGGTGTAATTCGGGATGTCGGCGGTTCCTATCGACGGGCGATCGCAGATACCGTTGAACAGTTTACAAACCAGGCTTACCGTCCCAGCCAGGAAGACATTGATCAACTCAAGTCTGAGGGCATCTGGAATAATGATTGGGAAGCCTCTCGGGAACTGATCTCTCGCTATTTTGAACGTCAGCCTAACTCAACGCCGTCTGAGGCGAGTGGAGGTTCATCTCGCCATCCCATCGATCTCAACTATGAGAGTTTGATTGCCTTTTTTCAATCCCGCTATCGAGGGCCAGATCCCGAAAATTGGACGGGTTATATTTGCTCGGAACCTGTACTGTGTCAACCCGCTTATTTTAAACAACTGAGTTACGCAGGTATCGGTTGGGGATTTTTTAGCGGCGCCATGCGAGATGAAGCGTTATACGTCCTGAGTGGGAAGTTAGGGTTAGGTTCACCTGTGTTAGTCGCAATGGAGGACGCACCGGGAAAACCCGATCCGACAGGACTGTTTATGGCGATCGAGCAGTTGCACTCTCAGCGCCCGACGACGGTTGTGTATGTGGGAGACACGGTTGGGGATATGTACACCATCAAACAAGCCTCTGAACAGCAACCGGTTCGGTCTTGGCTAGGTGTGGGTGTGTTACCGCCTCATGTTCAACAGAACGGCCAACGCGCTCAAGCCTACGCTGAAACCCTAAAAACCGCAGGTGCGGTGATGGTTCTTGATAACGTTGAACAACTTACCCCTGATGTGATCGAACAGCTTACTGCAAGTTGAGAAACTTATCCAAGGCATTGACAACCGCAGGCGGCCAACGACGGACTTGAGTCACCCATTCAAGATCTTTGTAACGCTTATCGAGTCCAACGGCTGCGACCCAGTTACTTTCGGCTTCTCCTTGTTTGCCTTTTTCCCATAAACAAGCGCTTAAAGCGGCTCGCATATCGGCAAAATTCGGATATTTACGCACTAGATTTTTCATGGTGCGAAGGGCTTTTTCAGTTTGGCCGTCTTGATAGAGGGCGAGGGCGTAGTTTGCCCGGGCAAAGGCATAATTGGGATCAAGTTCGGCGGCGGTTTCATAATCAATAATTGCGGCTTTCCAGTCCCCTAAACCGGCTTCGGCATTGCCTCGGTTGTTGAAGGCAACGGCATCTTCAGGTATTCGTTCTAACACATAATTGTAGTCGGCGATCGCATCAAGCCAACGTTTTAATCGTTCATAAGCCACGCCTCGGTTTAAATAAGCATCGGGGAGTTCGGGTGCGAGTTCGATGGCTTTGTTGTAGTCAGAAATGGCTTCTTCTAGCTTATTTTGACTCACCCGAACATTTCCCCGGTTACTCCACATGGCGGGGTTGTCTGGATATTGTTGAATAATCTCAGTCCAGTAGGTTTCCGCTTGGGCAAATTTTCCGGCGGTTGTTGTTTCAAAGGCTTTATCCAGCAGGTTCTCCAGATCTTGAACGACAGGGGTTGATTCTGCTAAAGTCTCAGAAGCTGCAAAGGCGGGTGAATATCCTCCGAAGATTTGAACGGTGAAAAGGAGTATGGTGACAATAATCCCAAAGAATTGCATCATTTCAGTAAGGCGTTAACTGTTATTAATGTTCAATTCTAATAGATTACTGTCCTTTTCTCTTGACTGATCGAATTTAAGGGTTTTTCAGATCTAATTGTTTGATTGGCGTGGCTCGGTTGGCAATTTGAATTAATTGCTGGGGTGTGATATAGCGGTTGACAGGAACTCTAGAAATTTGGAACGGATTTCTTAAGCGATTCGGTCGAGAAATAATCCCATCATATAGATATCCCGTCAAGTGATATTTGGGTAAATATTTTTCGACTTTGGGGCTAACTGAACCGTAGGGATAGGCAATATGAGCGCCCACCCATTTATTTCGATCTAAATCGGCTACACATTCTCTGAGTTTTGTTTTGGATTTCTCTAACTCAAGTTCTAAGTTTTTCAGATCTAATTTACTCAGGTTTTGATGAGAAAATCCATGAGACTGAATATCATAAAAACCGCGTCTATATCCCTCTCGTAGCTGATCACAACTGATATGAGGAACAAAATCTTTGAGATTAACTCCCATTGAACCTGGGTTAATAAATAGAACTACTTTTACCGTTTCTCCATAGTTTTTTTCGAGGTCTTTTAAAATCGGTAAAAGATTTTCATGGACTCCCAAGTAACCATCATCAAAGGTGATCATTACGGGTTTGCGGTTGAGATATTCGCTTGGAATGGGTTTTGATTTTTGAATAAAGTAAGTAAACAGATCTTGACTACTCAAAAACCAATAGTTGTTGTCAACTAAGTAGTTTAATAAAGTATAGATTTCCCGTTTACTATAGTCGTGTTCAAAGGTGAGCGGTTTGATTTTCGTCTTTTCTGCCGTCTCAAAGTCGATAATATTATGAAAACCGAAAATTGGCACACGTATTGAAGGAGTTGTGGTTGATTTTGTGGCTCCTGAAAGGCTAACGCCTAACAAAAACATCAGCAAAAAACAGATGAATTTATTTTTGAAAAGGGTAGAAAACTTGAGGGTAGAATATTTTTTGAGCCAGTTCATCATCGGATAAAAATCTTCACTCCTGATACCATATCGTTGGATATTACAGGAGAATTATTTCACAATCCGAATGATTTGTCACTTTTTATGATCAGTTTAGGATTGGCTGTTGAATGTCCACGAAAGGATGCTATACTCAACCCAAAGTTCAAAAATAGCCTTTGCTGAATTAGTCCGCGAGGAAGTGGATTGCTATCGAGGTTTAATAGAGCGAGTTTAGGGACTCTAATCAGTTGGTAAACACCTGCTTGATGTAATGCTTGGTACTGAGAAGATCCCAGCCCTGTCTCAAATAGATCTTGAGGATCAGCTAAAATCAGAACCGTGTCAGGAGAGGCTTTTTGAACGCTTGGGGTGCGAAGATAGTTAACAGCATCGCTGGCATATTGAAAGTATTTTACAGGATTTTGAGTATAAAAAACTAAACTGGGTTTTTTAAAGCCAATCATCAGTAAATATTCTTGAGATATTCTTTCTTTGGTGACGGTTTCTGCCAGTTGTCGTAAGGGTTCTTGTCGGTGAATATCCAGTAATTGATTGGCGGGAGTCGCTGCAAAGATTAAAAAGGCAATAAACCCGATTAAATTAACTGTTAAAATTTGATCGGGTTGTCGTTTCCACAACAGAAATAAAATGATTACAGCAGTTATCATCCAAATCAAAGCACTCAATTCTAGTAACCCAGAAGCGTGGAGTGCTTCTCGAAAATCAGGCAGATCTGGGTCATCTCCTAACCAATGATAACTCCAAAAAATAGCCCCGGAAAGGGCGATTAAAAAAAACAAGTTTAATTTTAAGGAAAAATATAGTAAGGGTTTGAAAACGACATTTAATTTCTGTTTTTTGTTGTAAATATTATTCCAAAATAGCGCAACCAGTAAGGCTGAAGCGGGCATCAAGGGGAGAACATAACTGGGAAGTTTAGTGACAGAAATACTGAAGAAGATGAAAATACATCCAAACCAAAACAGAGAAAATAAGGGTAAATGTTCGAGGCGAGGGCGATTTTGCCAGTTTTTTCGCTGCCAAAACTGAGTTTGCACAATAGCAACAGGTAAATAAACAGACCAAGGTGCAAATCCTATTAAAACAATAATAAAATAAAAATACCAAGGGGCATCGTGATTATTGACGACTTGAGTAAAACGTTGAAAATTATGATAGCCAAAGAAGTCATTGAGATAGGTTAATCCATGTTTTGCTGTTATGAAGATATACCAAGGAAGAACAATTATCAAAAGAATAAAGCTTCCTAAAATTGGACAAATTTCTTGTAAAACCTTTTGAATATTTCCCAGATATAGAGTAAATGATCCGATAATTAAAACAGGTAAAACAAAGCCAATTGGCCCTTTAGTTAACACCGCTAAAGCGAGAAAAATGTAAAAAGCAAAATACCAAGGAGATAATTGATCAGATTTTCGTTCGTTTGGTTCAGCATAGCCCCGAAAAAAAGCTAATAATGCGGAACCCATACAGGCATTTAACAGCATATCAGAAACGCCTATTCTAGCCCAAGCGATGGTTTCAGGATTAAACGCGATTAAAGCAGCACCCATGAAGGGTAAAGGATAAAGTTTAATTTTAAACTTGAATAAACTTCGATAAAATTTCGGTTTATTCTTGCTATTTTTCAGATAAAATTGTAGAATGTAATAAATACAAAAGAGCAGGAATAAAGCCGCGAGTGCCGAAGGAAGACGAACCCCCCACTCATTCACCCCGACGAGCCGATAAGCGATCGCCATCAACCAATAAATCAAAGGTGGCTTGTCAAAGCGAGGAACTTCATTAAAGTAGGGCGTGATCCAATCTCCAGTGACTAACATTTGACGAGCGGCTTCTGCAAATAGAGGTTCTGTCTCATCAACTAAACCTGTATTACCCAAATTCCAAAAAAAAGCAATCCAACCGACCAAGCCCAACCCCAAGATAGGCAGAATAGCTGTCAGAAAAAGCCGTTTAAATTGAGATGGGAATTCAGAAGTGATCCCCCATTTAGACTTTAGTTTCATCCCGTCGTTTGCTGATGAATTAGTCACAACCTTATAAATTGTACGGTGAATAGTGACAGTTTAACCAAGTCTGTAGTAGTGCTTTAGCACCATCAAGCTACAGCACTTATAGAAAAAAATCTGGTATCCTCTACCTATGGAATAACACTAATGATAGCCGAGTTAGACTGCGATCGCTTGACAACATCCTGCTGACGGGTGTTATCTTGCATATGTGGTCTAATACACACTAAGTCAGGAGTTATATATAGCCGCATTCGATTTGTTTAAAAAGCGACAAGAGCAAGAATGAGGTTTAGTGAATTGTCTGTCATTTATCGTTATGCAGAATCGAAGCATTACTAAAAAACTAGCTTTTTCAAGATTGAAGGGTCGAATTAGAAGAAACTCAAATGCCAACTCGCACATTTTTAGAGGAACAAATAGCAGCAGCAGAAGCAGCAATTACAGCAATTGCACAAACAAGTAAGTTGTCAATCCTCAAATTAGTTTCCATCTTGGGTTTGCTAACTCAGTCTTTAGGGTTTAACCACTAACAGCCATTCTTCACCCTGAGAATTCCAGGCGGGTGAGTTGGTTTCACCTACAATATAAGGCCCCCAGTATTGACGAGAACCATCTTGAGCAAAGACGACTAAAATATCTCCCGGTTCCAAAGTTAAATCAGTCTCCGGTAGCGATAAAATAAGTCCATTCAAACTTCCCTCTTGAGGTGCAAAATCCCAGTGAACAGGTTCGGAAGCCTGGGATGGTGAACGCAATGCAACCCGCACCGGATGATTTGTGCGATTACTCACCCGCAATGCAGCTTTTGTCCCCTCTGAGACGGGATCAAAACTCACTTCAATCTCCTCGGGTGCTGCATTTTCCGTTAAACTCGGTGTAGAATCAGGGATCGTAGAAGGAATAAATACAGGTACACTATCGGGATCAAGCGATCGCTCTAATTCGGTAGAACTGATACAAGTGTTTAACCAAAGTTGTCTCAAGGCAAAACTCGAAAATATAATAGTCCCAGCAACCCAGATTGCAGGGTGTAGTGTAAGTTTCATGATATTTTCCGTGAAAAGTCCAATCCGATCAATTTCACAAGTTGTTCTATGCAGAACACTCGTCTAAACCGACTAACAAATGTTCTTAGTGAGCGACTGGGGCGATGGCTACGCAATCCTTGGCGACGAATCTCACTGCTAACGATTAGTTTGCTACTCGGCTCATTTTTGGGTATTGTTATTTCTACGATAGCGGGACAAGAGTCTCAATGGGACGTGATCGCCGCCTTGTTTGTATTATTGTTCACCGAAGCTGTGAGCTGGCTAACTTATCGCAGAAAACCCCAAATTCGCCAACCGTTATGGATTGAAAACCTCAACGCCCTAAAAATCGGGACTATCTATAGTTTGTTTTTACTGGCGTTTTTACTCGGTTCTTGAAAGTTCCCACGCTTCAAAAATAATCCCCTTATGATTCAAATTTTAGAGGCTTGGGCAGGGGGAAATCAACCCTCACCCGATGAACTGCAACAGTTAGCCGCTTTAGAACTGCGTGATCATCGACGCTCAACTGCCTTTGGAATCACTCCAGAGAACGTTGAGACGGTGATTGAAAAGCGATCGCAATTATTTTACTCCCTACTCCAACATGACTGTAATTTACCGCAAGTTGGGGCGGGTTGGGAACTGCTCTGGAAATTGTGGCTTCCTCTGGCAACTCAACTCACCCAACATTATCAAAGCTTAAATCGTCCGATTATTCAAGGGATTCTCGGCGGACAGGGAACGGGTAAAACGACTCTGGGTAAAGCTTTAACTGCGATTTTAAGCTTTCAAGGATATTCTACCCTAAGTTTATCAATTGATGATTTGTACAAAAGTTACGCCGATCGGGAACGTTTGCGAGAAGTTGATCCTCGCTTCATTTGGCGTGGTCCACCGGGAACCCATGATGTAGAAATTGGGCTAGGGGTTTTAGATGAGTTGCGTCAAACTAAGGCTTCTGTGGCGGTTCCTCGGTTTGATAAATCGTTGTATCATGGAGCAGGCGATCGCATTGAACCGGAAATTGTCACCAAAGTTGATGTAGTGTTGTTTGAAGGCTGGTTTGTCGGTTGTCGTCCGGTTGAAGATAGCCAATTTAATCATCCTCCTGAACCGATTTTAACCGAAAGCGATCGACAATTTGCACGAGATATTAATCAGAAGTTAAAAGATTATCTTCCGTTGTGGGAACGTTTGGATCGGTTAATGGTTCTCTATCCTGTTGATTATCGCTTATCAAAACAATGGCGTCAACAAGCCGAACAAGAAATGATCGCTAGTGGAAAATCAGGAATGACGGATGCAGAAATTGAACAGTTTGTAGACTATTTTTGGAAATCTCTGCATCCAGAATTATTCATCTCGCCGTTAGTCAAAAATCCCCATTTAGCAGATTTAGTGGTTGAGATTAACCCCGATCATTCTGTAGGTCAAATTTATTCACCGGGATCTAGTAGCAGCGAAACTTGAAAGAGACATCTAGCAAGCCAGAGGCTTGCACTCATGTTTTTATTGACACAAAGACTCCAAAAATTCCCTCTTTGTGTCGAGCGTGTTTTTTTCTTCTCTCTAACAACATTCTAAGGGATCACAACAGGAATCACTATCCGGTAAGCTAGTGATCTGATAGTCGGTTCCTTTTGTTTCTTTAGGACTGCGAGTTGCTTTCGGTTTACAGTTGAAATTTGTAGCTTCTGCAAGGGGAATTTCTTGATAGGGAGGAAGGGCTACAATACTTTGAGAATAAGGCCCTTTTGGATCAGTATAAAGGTTAAAGGTTTTGTCACAAACGGCCATGCGTTGACCCCGACAAAGAGTATGACCATCATCATCAACAACTTGTTTCCAAGGGCCTTTGTAAATGATAGCTTGTTTCCGTTCTAAACAGGGGCCTTCTTTTCCTTTAAAGGCTTGAACCGTCAGGGAACGAAATTCTATGCCATTAATGACTTGCCAAGGTTCTGCTTGACGAACTAAAATTTCAATACCGTAGAATCCGGCTTGTTCAAACATTTCTAAAAACGTGTCTTCTCGAAACGCTCCCGAAATACAACCACTCCAAAGTTCGGGATCTTTAACCATTTCGGGTGTTGAGTTTTCATCGCAAACGATATCAGAAATAACCGCCCGACCGCCTTTTTTTAGAACCCGATAAATTTCTTGAAACAGTTGTGTTTTGTCTTGGGGACGAACCAGATTTAAAACACAGTTAGAAATCACGACATCAACGCTATGATCAGCAATTAACGTTTCTTCTTGTCGCAGGCGATCGCATTCTGTTTCTAAAGCAGAAATCCCTTCTATCGATTGTACAGGATTTTGGGTTAACCACTGTTGTACTTTGTCTAAATCCAGGGCTAAATCTTGAATTTTACCCTTGACAAATTTGGTATTTTGATATCCTAATTTTGTCGCCATTTCGGCTTGATATTTTCGAGCGAGTGACAGCATGGCATCATTGAAGTCAACACCAATCACTTCACCCTGTTCACCGACAATCTGTGATAAAATATAACAGTGTTTCCCTGCACCTGAACCGAGATCAACGACTGTTTCCCCAGATTTTACATAGCGAGTCGGATCACCACAACCATAGTCTTTCTCGAGGATTTCTTGTGGAATTTTTGCCAGATATTGTTTGTCGTAGCTAGTCGGACAGCATAAAGACGGCTGAACTTCTTTCGCGCCTTGTTTGTAGCGATCTAGAACAATTGATTCGACTTCGTAATTCGCAACCATTTCTTTCGATTTCTCTGTAAGTTTTAAGGTAGATTTATTTATTTTATCGCTTATTTTTGGAATTAATACCCAAAATTTAAGCTAAATTTTTCAATCTTAGTTTTCATTGAATCTGAGCAAACTTAAATTTTCCTGAGAATTATTCTAGAAAATACTGAGAAAATTCTAGAAAAACTCAGTTTCTGCAAAAAAATAGCTTTCTAATACTAATTATTTTGAATATCAGGGTTGTTCAAATTGTCGTTTTTGGGGAGTTGAATGACGAGTTAAGTCTAATTTTGTTTGTAATTCGGCTTTAATTCGGTTGAGAATAGACGTTTCATCCAACGAGGCGAGAATTCGTTTCACCACCGCTTTTGGTGCTTCATCACCCCAAGACGCACCGTTAGCAAGATAGGTTTTTGTCACCTGTCCAATACCATAGGAAGAAACCCCAGCGACTGCGGCTTGCGTCATCGCCACCGACAAATAGGGAATTAACGTAGCCCCTCCCGTCATCGGTGCCGTCACTCCTAATAGTCCTTTTAAAGAACTTAAACCCAAATTGGCGACTAATTCACTGGCTGTAATTCCCCCCATACTAATGGCGATTTTTTGTAATAAATCAATAGCCCCTTTTTGGGTCATCGAAATGCCATATAATTTAGATAAAGTTAAAATCATCATCACATCAATCACCGCACCACTTACGAGGTCAATAACCGTCATCGGATTGAGTGCAATGGCGACGGATTTGGTCATCACCCCATTCCAAATCACTCGGTTCGCACTTTCATCGCGAATTTCCATTTTTCGCTGCACTAACTGTTCGTTAATCTCTCCCGCATAAAGCATGGTATTCAGTGCAACCAGTGATTTTCCTTCGCGGTCTAAAATATCGAGAATTTTGAGTTTCAGTTGTTCAACTTGCGGTTCAGAACGAGTTAATTGAGGTTGAATACTGCCATCAGGACGACGAATTGCTTTGGCGACTAATGGAGACGCCGCAGCCATGACAATTTCATCCGGTGACAGTAATTCTTTGACTCGTTCATCGCGTATTTTGTGATAAATTGCCATCCGGTCAGCTTCAGGATATTGGTCAACTTTGTTAAACACTAATAACATCGGTTTTCCGGCTTCCCGCAGTTGAGATAACGCCTGATATTCAACTTGAGTAATATCTCCGGCAATCACAAATAACAGTAAATCAGCGCGTTGTGCAACTTGACGGGCGATTTCTTCTCGGGTTTTCCCGTCAACTTCATCGATTCCCGGAGTGTCTATTAATTCGACTTGAGAAATGCGATAAGAAACGACATCATTTCCCATTTCCGAAGTTTCTGGAGGCGTATTAGCAACTTGCCAACTTTTGGCTTGAGTTGCTTGGGTGACGCCATGAATCGGGCCAGTTTCAAAGATATTTTGACCTAAAAGAGCATTCAAAATCGAGGATTTACCCCGCCCCACCATCCCAAACACCGCAATTTGGACGCGAGTTTGTTCGAGTTTATCCATTATCGTGTCTAAGCCCTCAAGTTCTGTTTCCAGTCCGGCTCGTTCTTGGGGGGTTAAGTCCAGATGTGCCACGATTTCGCGCATCGCATCTTGTGCATCCCGGAGGTTTAACTCAGCTTGAATGTCAGTGAAGCTTAAAATTGTATTGTTGAGTTCGTCATCTAGGTTCATCTGGCTCCTCTCAACTCGCAGGAGTTGATATTTCTCTGATCTCTCATCCTATCGTATCTTTTTTGAATATCCTGTGGGCTTTAGAACTCCACAGTTTTAAAGAATAACGGATAATAAGATTTTGAATCAACTTCTGTTTATTTTAACAGGTGTTGAGCATCAGTCTACCCTCTTGTTAATTGTGCCGGACTCCAATGACTATCGTAATTCGTTTTTCCCAACCTTCAGATATCTTTCAACTGACGGAAATTTACAATCATTATATTCTCAACACGGCGATTACCTTTGATCTTAAACTGTTTACAGTGGAACGACGGAGTGAAGAATGGTTTGAGCATTATTCTGATATAGGTCGTTATCGTTTGTTTGTCGCTGAAGTTGAAGGTCAAGTGGTTGGCTATGCGACGAGTAGTTTATTTCGACCGAAAGCGGCTTATGAAACTTCGGTGGAAACCAGTGTTTATGTTCATCCCAAAGCTATTAGAAAAGGAATAGGAACGTTACTGTATCGCCGTTTATTTCAAGCCTTAAAAACTGAAGATGTGCATCGGGCTTATGCGGGGATTACTTTACCCAATCCTGCTTCTATTGGACTTCATAAAAAGTTTGGGTTTCAAAGTGTGGGTGTGTTTCGAGAAGTGGGTCGTAAGTTTGATCGATATTGGGATGTAGAATGGTTTGAAAAGTGTTTATGAATAAAAACCACCCTCGATATACCAGACACAAAGGGTTTGTTAAGGTACAACCCGGTTTTCTGTAGATGCAAGCTGTACCTGATATAGCAGAAGTCAGGAGACAGGAGACAGGAGACAGAATTGAAACCTTTATCATAAAAGGATTTGACAGAAAAACAGTGTGCTAATCAAAGGCTTCGACTGCTATACAATTTAACAGGGCTATCTTCGGGGGAATTGTGTTTAATGAATAAACGATAAATCAATTCGCCCAAAGTTACTGGTTAAAGCAATATTCAAATTTTCTAGAACTTTAATTAACCAGAGAACCGCATCTTGGGAACTTGATTCGTAATGGTTGAAAAGAATCGAAAATCGCTTTTCTAAATAGGGTCTAACTTTCCGACAAATCAGAACGATTTTTAGTAGTAAACCGACGGTAAATGTCGGCCCAATATTGGAAATCAAGTCAATGAAAACAAAGTGATTGGGTTTTTGTGGACTCTCAACGACGAGAAAATTCAACATCTGGCTGCACGTTCTCAGCAGCAGAAATTCATTAAAGGGTTCATCATCGCTGTGAGGAATAATGATTTGTAACTGCTTATAGAGTTTATCGTTGAACTGACGTTTACTGTAAGCAGAACCTAAGCTGCTTGTATTGAGATACTCATAAAAATCATCTTTAAATTCTCGAAAGGTTTGGATTGAGTTAGAATGAGAGATAAAGCGTTTAGCCATGTCGCGGTAAGTATCTGATCCGTCTACTTTCCCAACATATTGTTTTAAAGCGTCAAAAAGTTCTCGGTTACTTAATAGCGTTGGGTTAGGGAGGGGAGATTTAATCTTTTTGGCATCTTCTATTGAAACCCGTGCCACTTCCAGGCGTCGCAGTTGATGCGCTGAATACCGAGATAAATCCAGTTCAAATTTGCGTTGCTTTTGAGCTTGAATATGTCGAATCATTTGCTGATGTTCATAGGAACTATAGTCACTCAGCAAACAATGAGTATATAGGTAGGGATAACGGGGTATTAGAGTTCTTAAAGGTTGCGTTAACAGAGGAGGAGAATTAAACCCCTGCGACTGACAAAGCACTTCTGCAAAGCGCTTTAAAGCCGAATATTGTTCACTCTGAGCAAACTTTTGCATGAGTTCGTTATGTCGTTTTAAACGGCGAGAGTGATTGTAACTACTGAAGGTTTTTTCGGCTAATTTATCAAACAGTTTTAGTAATTTATAAATCGCTTCTTTTCGGCTGGGTAGCGTATGCCAACCGTTGATTAAAATATAACAACAGCGATTAAGAATAAAGTTAAAATCTTCTTCGACTTCCTTATGGTTTAAGATTTTCTCTAAAGCCTGATAAATCTGGCGATCTGGATAGCCAGAACCTTCAATAAATAACAAACGAATGCGTTCAATTAACTCGGAAGGACTTTCAACTTCTACTTGTTCAATTAAGTGATCATAGAGTTGCTGTTCTTCTGGAGAAATAAACCGACTGTAACGACTGACAAACGACTTGTTCATTTGATATCACTAATCTACCCTAAATCACATTCTTTCAAAAGATGAGTTAATTCAGCTTGAAAGAAACCTCTGAGTTGAAGCGAGATATTTTCCTCGCTGAATGCAACGCTTACCCCAGATGAAATGTTCCTACACACCATTACAGACCATAAAACTCTAGTTTGACTAAAATTTGGGTACAAAGACAGTACAAACTAGGGTCTAAAATTGTTCAGCTTTTGTTGGCTTCTACAACACCTATAAATTTACCCAGTGCATGAGAAATTAAAAAGATCCACCTCAGACTCTATCAAGATGCCCACATTCTGAAATAATAATGGCAATCTTGAGTCAAGTTCTAAATGTTTACAGATGTTTAGCCCGATCACATTAACTCAACTCTCTCAAATTCTAGCGGTTCCTTTGCCTTTGCAGTGTGATACCCCCCAAGACGTGCAGGTGATCGGTATCACGACGGATACTCGTACACTGAAGCCTGGAGAAGCCTTTGTGGCTTTGCGTGGCGATCGCTTTGATGGTCATGGCTTTGTTGAACCTGCGATCGCTCAAGGGGCGGTTTGTGCCATTGTAGAAGCCGATTTTCCGTCTGACTCTCCCAATTTACCGCTATTGAGGGTTCAGGATACTCTAGAAGCCTATCAGACTATTGCCCGATGGTGGCGAGAACAGTTTACAATTCCCATTATTGGAGTGACGGGTTCTGTGGGGAAAACCACAACAAAAGAATTAATTGCTGCGGTTTTAAACACTCAAGGAAATGTTCATAAAACCCAAGCTAATTATAACAACGAAATTGGAGTTCCGAAAACGCTTTTACAATTGACTTCTGATCACAACTATGCTGTGATTGAAATGGCGATGCGAGCTAGAGGAGAAATTGCTTTACTGACTCAAATTACTCGTCCAACTATTGGCTTAATTACGAATGTGGGAACCGCTCATATTGGGAGATTAGGTTCAGAAGAAGCGATCGCTCAAGCTAAATGTGAATTACTCGCTGAAATGCCGAAGACGAGTATTGCTATTTTAAACCATGATAACCGTCGTTTAATCGAGACTGCGGCAACCGTTTGGTCGGGAGAAACACTAACTTATGGTTTAGAAGGGGGAGATTTACAGGGTGAATTGATTGATGAGCAAACGCTGCGAGTAGAAGGAATTAATTTACCGTTACCGTTACCCGGATCTCACAATGCGTCTAATTTTTTAGCAGCTTTAGCGGTTCTCAAAGTGATTAAAGGTCTAAATTTATCTGCTGAAGAACTCTATACCCCGCTCAAAACAGGCTTATCAGTTCAACTCCCAGAAGGACGAGCAAAACGCTATGAATTTGCGAATGATATTGTGATTTTAGATGAAACCTACAATGCGGGATTAGAGTCGATGATAGCCGCTTTGAAGTTGTTAAGACAAACACCGGGTAAACGCCATATTGCAGTATTAGGAACGATGAAAGAACTCGGAGATCGTTCAGTTGAATTTCATCAAAAAGTCGGAAAAACAGCCCAAGACCTCAATTTAGACGCACTGTTTATTTTAGCAGATGCAGAAGAAGCAGAAGCAATGGCAACGGGTGCAAAAGGGTTAGCTGTTGTAGAAATTGGGAAGATCAATTCCGAGAATATTCATCATCAAATGGCAGAAAAATTAATTCAATTTATTCAACCGGGTGATCGAATTTTGTTGAAAGCGTCTCATTCGGTTCAGTTGAATCTTGTGGTTGAAAAAATTCGAGAAACACTTGAATAAGAGTTAAAACTAGCAAAGTTCGGGGATTCCCCGAAGTGAATTCACTTCCCCCACGACTTAAACTCAACGCCGGAAGTGACTTCAGCTTTTTTATTTTGAATTTGCTTGGGTGCAGTTCATTTTGATATTCTAAAGTGAACAGAATATCAACAAATGAAGAATCGATAAGGAACAATTTATATGGCTCGTAGCCCCTATGAACTTCGAGTTGGTATTAATGAGTAATAGAAAGTCAACACTCATGTGGCGACATTCCCTTGACATCTCATAATTTTTACGCCAAATTGGAGCTATCACTCCCTCAGTCAGCGATATTGATCTAATTTGGACTAATCTCGTCTATTCAACTCTGTGCATCTAACCTATGAAAAAAATATTAATTCTCTCGGCTAATCCCGCAGATACAACTCGTTTGCGTTTGGATAAAGAAGTCAGGGAGATTCAACAAACCCTGAGACAATCACATCACAGAGACGAATTTCGTGTGATACCAGTGGGAGCGGTTCAGATTGATGATTTACAACAAACGCTCTATGATTATCATCCCACAATTGTACACTTTTCGGGTCATGGTTCGGGAAATAATGGGTTAATTTTAGAAGACAATTCGGGGCGAAGTGTATTGGTAAGTGAAGATGCGCTAGCCCGATTATTTAAAGCGTTTCAAACGGAAGTTGAATGTGTTTTGTTGAACGCTTGTTATAGTGAAATTCAAGCGAAAGCCATTCATCAACATATTGATTGTGTTGTGGGGATGAATCAAGCGATAGGAGACGAAGCCGCGATTAAATTTGCAGTCGGGTTTTATCGGGCGTTGGGGGCGGGAGAACCCTATGATAATTGTTTCGAGTCGGGCAGAACTTTAATAGATTTAAACGCTATTTCTGAAGTCGATAAACCTCAAATTAAATATCGAAACAGGACGAAAAATTTAGCCACGAGTTCTAATCAGGAATCTAACAAAACCATGCCATCTCCTCAAGAAAAGCCTCAATCAATCAATAAATCACAATCTATCGGCGACTTTAATTTTAGCGGTAGTAATAATTATGTTGCTCCGGCTAATGCTGGCGGTGATGTTAATATTGATCAAAGTCAGAACACGCAAACTCTCGGACAAAATCCCGAATTAGAAGCAGCATTAAATGAACTTAAAAAACTGAAACAGGAAATTGCTTCAACCAATGCACTCAACTCAATTCAGAAAAAACAGGCAGAGTTTCCTGTTGAAATGATAGAAACAGAACTCAAAAAACCTCAACCCGACAAAAGTTTAATAGATGAAGCTGTTGAAGCACTTAAAAAAGGATTAGAAGGTGTTGAAACTCTTGCCGAACCCGTGATGAAAGTTGCGGCAATTTTAGCGAAAGTTTGGATTTAATGCCCCCCAACCCCCAACTTTAGGATAGCCCCCCAACCCCCAACTTTGGGGGAGTATTAACTCAAAGCCCCCCAGCCCCCAACTTTGGGGGAGTATTAACTCAAAGTCCCCCATTTTAAAAAGTCCCCCATATTTCAACTTTAGGATAGCCCCCCTTTGTCCCCCCAAAGTTGGGGGGAATCAATCTTTTCAAAGTCCCCCAGCTATCCCCAATATTCAAAGTCCCCCAGAATTGGGGGATTTAGGGGGCTGATATTTAGGTTGAACAATAAACTGTATATCTGGAGTAAGTTATGAGTGAAGAAACTAACGATAAATATTTATCTAATCAGAGTCAGGGTATTGGAAATAAGAATGTTTCGGGAGATGACAATGCCATAGCATCAGTGAATGCGATGGGTAATGCAAATATTAATCAATCTCGTATCATTACCATCTACAACTATCATTATCAACAACAAACCGTTACGGAACTCACCGAAGATAATACAGAGGATAACTTAATCTGTCCCTATCAAGGATTGTATCATTTTAGTTACGAGAATTCAGAATACTTCTTTGGGCGGGAAGTCTTTGTCGAAGAACTCTTTCAATATACCGAAACCCGCAATTTTATTCCGGTGTTGGGTGCGTCTGGAAGCGGGAAATCCTCGGTAATTTTGGCGGGATTAGTGCCGAAATTGGTTCAAGCTGGAAATTGGCAATTTACCCATTTTCGACCGGGAAATGACCCGTTTCACGCACTCGCTCAAGCATTAGTTCCGCTCTATGAACCCGATCTTGATAAAACAGACGGCATTGCACAAGCTCGTAAATTAGCGGGATATTTTCAAGATAATACGGTTCCTTTATCTGATGTTTTTTCAACCATTCAACGCAATCATCCCCATAACAGAATTTTACTGATAGCCGACCAATTTGAGGAACTTTACACCCTTTGTAACGATGAAAAAATCCGACGTCAATTTCTCGATACACTTTTAAATACTTTTAAATCTTTCGCCGAACAATCTTCTTTATCAACCGTATTAGTCGGCACCATGCGGGCAGATTTTCTCGGAAATGCGCTTTCTTATCGACCTTTAGCTGATGTCTTGCAAAAAGGTAATATTATGCTGGGGCCGATGAACGAAACCGAACTCCGAGATAGTATTGAAAAACCCGCCCAAAAATTAGGGGTGAGTTTTGAAAGCGGACTGGTTGAACGCATTCTCGATGATGTGGATAAACAACCGGGAAATTTACCCTTATTAGAATTTGCCCTCACCGAACTCTGGAAAGAACGAAAGGGTAAACAGTTAACCCATAAAGCTTATGAAAACATTGGGGAAGTTTCCGGCGCCTTAACTCGCTACGCTGACGACAAATTTAGTAAACTCAATGAACAGGAAAAAGAACAAGTTCGGCGAATCTTTGTGCAGTTAGTTCGTCCAGGTGCGGGAACCGAAGACACCCGACGAGTCGCCACCAAAGCCGAATTAAACGACAGCAATTGGGATTTAGTTAAAAAATTAGCAGATTCGCGGTTAGTTGTCACCAGTCGGACTGTTATTACCCGTGAAATAACAGACCATTCCCAACCGCAACCGGACAATATAAAAGAACAGGAAACCGTCGAAGTCGTCCACGAAGCATTAATTAGAAACTGGGGTCAACTCAGACAATGGATGGAAACCGACCGAGAATTTAGAACCTGGCAAGAACGACTGCGGGCTTCTATGGGTTATTGGCAGGAAAAAAACCGAGATAACGGACTATTATTGCGGGGGGCGGCACTGAGTCAAGCAGAGGAACAACTTGAAAAACGGGGCGATGAACTGTCTCCAGACGAACGAGAATTTATTGAAAAAAGTCGGCAATATAAACAACGTAAACGTCAGCGTAATATTTGCTTTTTGACCGCAAGTTTTGTGGCAATTTCTGGAGTGGCAGCAGTAGCAGTATGGCAGTGGAACCAAGCAGTTATTGGGAAAAACAATGCTAATTTCAGAGCGGAAATAGTAACCTTAGAATCTCGCTTCAATTCTAGCTTGTCAGTGCAGATGAAGGCTATCGAAATCGGTCGTAAGCTACAACGGGCAAAGACAGCAACGACAGATATCCAGATACAAGGTGCAGACTTGCTGCGACAAATTGTGGACTGGTCGGGACATAAAGAAATCAACAGCTTGGAGGGGCATGAGAATTCTGTCAGGGGTGTGGCATTTAGCCCGAATGGGGATATGATTGCCTCTGCGAGTTGGGACAATACCGTGAAACTGTGGAAGCCCGATGGCACTTTAGTGACTACTTTGCAGGGGCATGAGAGTTATGTCAACGGTGTGGCATTTAGCCCGAAAGGGGATTTGATTGCCTCTGCGGGTGGTGACAACACCGTGAAACTGTGGAAGCCCGATGGCATCTTGGTGAAGACTTTGCAGGGGCATGAGGATGTTGTCTGGGGTGTGGCATTTAGCCCGAAAGGGGATATGATTGCCTCTGCGAGTTGGGACAAGACCGTGAAACTGTGGACACCCGAGGGCACTTTGGTGAAGACTTTGCCGGGGCATGAGAGAGTTGTCTCGGATGTGGCATTCAGCCCGAATGGGGATATGATTGCCTCTGCGAGTTATGACAATACCGTGAAACTGTGGAAGCCCGAGGGCATCTTGGTGAAGACTTTGGAGGGGCATGAGAATACTGTCTGGGGTGTGGCATTTAGCCCGAATGGGGATATGATTGCCTCTGCGAGTGGGGACAAGAAGGTGTTACTGTGGAAGCCCGATGGCACTTTAGTTAAGACTTTAGAGGGGCATAAGAGTGGTGTCAACGCTGTGGCATTTAGCCCGAAAGGGGATATGATTGCCTCTGGGAGTGGGGACAAGAAGGTGTTACTGTGGAAGTCCGATGGCACTTTAGTTAAGACTTTAGAGGGGCATGAGGATGGTGTCAGCGCTGTGGCATTTAGCCCGAATGGGGATATGATTGCATCTGCGGGTTCTGACAAGACGGTGAAATTGTGGAAACCTGATGGCACTTTGGTGAAGACTTTGGAGGGGCATAAGAGTGCTGTCAACGCTGTGGCATTTAGCCCGAATGGGGATATGATTGCATCTGCGGGTGGTGACAAGACGGTGAAACTGTGGAAGCCCGAGGGCATCTTGGTGAAGACTTTGCAGGGGCATGAGAGTTTTGTCAGCGCTGTGGCATTTAGCCCGAATGGGGATATGATTGCATCTGCGAGTGCTGACAAGACGGTGAAACTGTGGAAGCCCGAGGGCATCTTGGTGAAGACTTTGCAGGGGCATGAGAGTTATGTCTACGCTGTGGCATTTAGCCCGAATGGGGAAATGATTGCCTCTGCGAGTGCTGACAAGACGGTGAAACTGTGGAACTTTAACCGAGATGAACTCCTCGCCCACGCTTGCGGTTGGATGAGTGACTACCTGAAGAATAACCCCAACCTCGAAGAAAAGGAACGAAATATTTGTGGTGAAATTGAACCTTCGGCAACGTCTTTGTTTTTGCAGGGTGAACATCAAGCCGCACAGGGTAAAATTGATGAAGCGGTTCCTAAGTTTCAACAAGCTGTTAAACTTGACCCGAAGTATAGTTTAGATTGGGCAGCAGCGAGTTTAGTGAGGATTGGAAAGCAATTCATAGGAGTTGATGAACGTGGTCAACCGATTTTAAAATTTGAAGAAGCAATTGCAGCTTTTAATCAAGCTCAAAAATTGGATTCTAATATTGAAATTACAGCTTCGGATTGGAATGAACTGTGTTGGGAAGGAAGCGTTAATAAACAGGCGGAGAAAGTTATGTTTGCTTGTGAGAATGCTGTTCAACTCGCGCCTAAAAATGGATGGATTTATAATAGTCGGGGTTTAGCCCGTGCGTTAACGGGTAATGTTGATGGGGCTATTGAGGATTTTGAAATGTTCGTTCAGTCGGCGGGAAATGAGGAGGAAAAAGCACAGCGAAAAGGTTGGATAGAGTCTCTAAAAAAGGGTGAAAATCCGTTTACTGATGAGGTGTTGAAGGGGTTGCGTTAACCTTTCGCTCACCAGGGAATTAATTCCCCGGCTAATAATTCAAGTCGGTTCAAACCGACTCAGCGTTAATTGTTAGTCCTCTTGAGAGGACTTTAGTTATTAGACAGAGATTTTAATCTCTGGCTTATCACCAGGCTTATCACTTTTTCCCTCTCCTCGTAGGAGAGGGTAGGGAGAGGTAGGAGAGGGTTAGGGAGAGGTGGCGAGGGGAGTTAATTGTTAGTCCCATGCGGGAGTTTAATCAATTTTATCAATGTATTCCCGCCAATATTTTATCTTTCCCTGTTCTAGCGCGAAAATAATCGCATCTTCTGCATAGGAATGTTCACCTGTTTGGCGGTTCACCTCGCTCCAACTCCATTCTATAGCCGCTTGATTTTCGTTTTCGATAATCCGATGAATTTCAATCTGAACGACTGAATTAGACGTGAAAAAATCTTCAGCCGCTTGCTGAACTTGTTGTTTTCCCTGGAGGCGAGAAGATGAGACAATAAATAAACAATCTTCGGCAAAGTCAGCAATAATTTTGTTAATATCACCTGTTAACCAAGCTTGTCGCTGTCTCTGGACTAAATCTTGAATTGGAGAAGAATTTGACATGAATTGAATTTGAGTAAATTCATCCAAAGTAGCCGAATTGAACGATAAAAAATGGAGGGGTTCAGCCTGAGCCGAACTGACTCCAACTTCGATCATAAAAATGAGCAAAATTATGAATCTAATTGTTGGTTTTTTCAGGTTTGATCCCTCGTAATAAACCAAATTTTATCAATCCTCGTTCATAACCTTGACTCATTAATCCCAAAGACAAAGCCGCTTGAATCGTCGTCCATCCCGATGACAATAAACCCAAAATTGATTTGAAATCAAAAGCAGAATCAATCACAATATTCCAAAAAGGAGCAACTGCTTTTGACCAGTCTGCTGTGTGAATATTATCAAAGCCAACTTTAACCGCCATCGCCTCATATTCAGGTAAAGAAATAACGTAGGGTAAGGCATAAACCCGATAAATTTCTGCTAAATGTTTGCGTTCATCATCGGTGAGTTCGGGAGCAGTCGGGCTAACAGGACGATGACACCAAGTTGCCATCAAAAATAATCCCCCTGGCTTTAAAACTCGGTAACATTCGCGTAGAAATTGTTGCTTATTCGGCATATGTTCGCCGCTTTCGAGTGACCAAAGCAAATCAAAAGAATCATCCTCAAAGGGCATTTCTAACGCATTGGCGACTTGAAAATTAACCTGTTGACCCAATTGGGCATTTTGGGCGCGTTCAGTGGCTCTATTGGCTTGTACGGGGCTAAGGGTAATTCCTGTGGCTTCGGCTTGGAACTTCTCCGCCAAATATAGAGTGCTACCCCCAATGCCACAACCAACATCTAATATTTTGGAAAATTGCGATGGCTCTGAAAAACCCATCCCCCAGCGCAGAAATTCCTCAATCAAATCAATTTGGGCTTGGCGTCGCTCTTTGCTGAGGTTGCCTTCCGGGCCATAGTAGCCGTGGTGCATATGTTCACCCCAAACCTCTTCCCACAGAGTCGAGGAAGCATCGTAGAATTGTTGAATCTGTTGATAAAGTGTTGAGGTCATCACAGCGATGTTTGTATTTTACTGACAGTCTATTATTAACCGATCTGTTGCGACTTGCCACTCTTGTCGCCATAAACCATCTTGAGTTGGAGGCACGATTATACTAATTTCTTTAAAATGTTTTCAGATTCAGATCCGGAAATCCTTGAGAGAATCAATCTCAAGTCTAAACTCTAAAATCGAGAAAAAATGACTATCTCTAGAACAATTTGCTTAGGCTTCTTGGCTGTGATTACAGCCGGAACCCTGTTGCTGTTAATGCCATTTTCCTATGGTGATGAAGCCATTTTTAGAAATCCGATTGCTACTGTTGTGACCGCCTTATTTACAGCAACATCAGCCGTTTGTGTTACGGGTTTGTCTGTTGTCAACGTAGGAGAATACTATTCCTTTTGGGGACAGTTTATTATGCTCCTTCTCGTAGAAGTCGGAGGTTTAGGTTATATGACCGCCACGACAATTTTATTGCTACTGATCGGGCGGAAGTTTGGTTTAAGAGATAAATTAGCTTTGCAACAAACCTTAGATACAAGTGGACTGGGCGGTGTCGTCTCTCTCGTTCAATCGATTATTGCGACAACCATTTTATTTCAGTTGACGGGGGTTTTATTGCTGTTGATAGTTTTTGTCCCAGACTATGGATTGAATCAAGGACTCTGGCTGTCTATTTTTCATAGTGTTAATGGCTTCAATAATGCGGGGTTTAGTCTGTTTGCAGATAGCTTAATACAATATGTAACTTCTCCCCTGTTGAATCTAACATTAACAGGTCTGATCATCTTTGGAGGATTAGGCTATCAGGTGATTATCGAGTTGTATTTGTGGATGCGAGAACGTTTATCTCGTAATCGTTGTCACCGGGAGTTTTCACTCCATTTTAAAATCGTCACCACGACCAACTTGTTTCTATTAATTGTAGGAACGGTTTTGATTTTTAGTGTAGAATTTCAGAATGTTGATACACTTGAAACTCTAACTTTCCCCCAAAAGATTATGACGGCTTGGTTTCAATCTGTCACGACTCGCACAGCAGGTTTTAACACCATTGATATTGGTAGTATGACGGCCGCAGGATTATTTGTCACCAATATTTTAATGTTTATTGGTGCGAGTCCTGGAAGTACAGGAGGGGGGATCAAAACAACAACGGCTAGAATTTTGCTGAGATGTACGAGGGCGACGCTACAAGGTCGCGATGAAGTCTTGTGTTATCAACGTAAAATTCCAGCACCTTTGATTTTGAAAGCTGTATCTGTTTTAGTGGGTTCAAGTATTGTGGTTTTTGTCTCAACCCTTTTAGTGAGTTTGTTTCAATCCAGCTTGGAATTTGAGCAGATATTATTTGAAATTGTTTCTGCATTTGCTACGGTGGGATTATCAACAGGAATTACCGGGAGTCTATCCCTTCCTTCTCAATTGGTTGTGATTGCTACAATGTATATTGGTAGAGTGGGAGTGTTGTTATTAATGCTGGCGATTGTTGGAGATCCAAAACCCACTTCAGTTGAATATCCCGAGGAAAATCTTTTAGTAGGTTAGAACCATGAGTTTATCATCTTTAAACTTTTTACGAAATTTCCGCACTGAAAAACAGCAATTTGCGGTGATTGGAATGGGTCGTTTTGGTCGTGCTGTTGCTTCAACCCTTCATAGTGCGGGTTATGAAGTTTTAGCCGTTGATCGTGATGAAAGAAGAGTTAGTCAAGCTTTAAGTAATCGCATCGCCGCCCACGCCATTCAACTTGATTCAACTGAACCCAGTGCGTTGAAAGAAGCCGGAATTCTTGAGTTTAATACCGTGATTGTCGGAATTGGGAATTATTTAGCAGAAAGCATTACAACCACCCTCAATCTAAAGGAAGCGGGCGTGGGTTGTGTTGTCGCTAAAGCCTCTTCAGAAACTCACATGAAAATCCTCAAAAAAGTTGGGGCGGATCATGTTGTTTTTCCGGAACGCGAAATGGGATGTCAACTGGCTCGACTCCTAACTAAACCGCGAATTTTAGATCAGTTTGAACTCGATTCCAACTACAGTATTGTAGAGATGCTTGTTCCCAAAGAATTTGATGGCAAAACCATCGCTGAGTTAGAATTACGGAGTAAATATGGTTTGACGTTACTGGTGATTCGGGATGAAAAAGATAAACTAGAAGTCAATCCCCTCCCCAACCGACGCTTGAAAAAAGAAACTGTTATTGTGGTACTCGGTTCAAACGATGATATCAATCGTTTAATTGATCAAACCTAAGCTTAAAGTTGCTCAGAATAAAGCAATTGATAGCATTCCTCAGACATCTCGAAATTCGCAGTCACATTCTGTACATCATCAAGATCATCTAAAGCATCCATTAATTTCATTAGCGATCGCGCTTGATCAAGATCATTAACTTCAATGGTATTGTTGGGAATCCACCGCAGTTCGGCTTGAACAATTTTAAACCCTTTTTGTTGCATGACTTGATTGAGCCATTCTAAATTCTTCGTCTCAGTAAACACCTCCGCCCCTTCTGTCTCATCGACGGGGGTTAACTCATAAGACTCCGCTTCTCCCTCGACTGAGGCTTCCAGCAGTTTTTCTTCGTCAATTGGCCCGGCGAGTGTGACCACTGCTTTTTGATCAAACATCCAACTGACACACCCCGTCTCTCCTAAATTTCCGCCATTTTTGTTAAAAGCGGTTCGTAGATCTGCGGCGGTACGATTGCGGTTGTCGGTGAGTCCTTCGATTAAAATCGCCACCCCTCCCACACCATAGCCTTCATAGCGAATCGCTTCCAATTGTGAATCGGCTTCAAAGGTTCCTGTCCCTTTGGCGATCGCCCGATCAATGTTATCGTTGGGGATACCTGCGGCTTTCGCCTTTTCGATAGCGGTTCTCAGTTGAAAGTTGGCCGCCGGATCAGGGCCACCCATACGAGCCGCAACAATGATTTCCCGTGAGACTTTTGTAAAAACTTTACCCTTTACCGCATCAACTCGGGCTTTTTGGCGTTTGATATTCGCCCACTTACTATGTCCTGCCATACCTTCAGACCAACAAAGCGATCGATGACTTCAACTCGTCAATATTGTAACCTGTTGAGTGATTTTAGCAATGTTCTGGCTGACTTGCAGGTGAATTGATCCTCCCTCAACCCGAACAATCACTCATTTTGAGCCAATAAACAGGGGATTCTCATCACAAATTCTGTCCCCCGTTCTAAATCAGAAAAACATTCTAATTTGCCTCGATGTTCCTCGACAACTAAATGATAAGCAATCGATAAACCCAAGCTCGTTTCTTGGTTATTTTTTCCCTTTAATAACGGTTGAAATACCTTCTGACATTCTTCCAAGGTCATACCCGGACTGTTATCATAAATTGAAATCGAAACCTGGTTTTCATCTAAGTATTGAGTCCTAACTCTAATCAACGGAGACTCGCTCATCTGTCTTTGAAGTAAAGCGGTTTCGATGCGTTCAATCCCAAAGGTAATCAAGTAGAGAAACACTTGATTTAGCTGACTCGCATAACATTGAACTCGGGGTAAATCACCATAGTCTTTCACCAGTTCAATACTCGAACGTCCGCCTTTCGCTTGTAGGCGATTTTGTAAAATCATTAAAACACTGTCGAGTCCTTCATGCAAATCAACAGTCTTGACTTGAGTTTCATTAACATGAGTAAATAAACGTAGCGATCGCACGACATCTCGAATCCGTTCAGCCCCTAATTTCATCGATTCTAATAACTGCGGTAAATCTTGCTTGATAAAACTCAAATCAATCTCTTCTAAACTCGCTTCAATATCCGACGTGGGCTGTGGATAATTAAGCTGATAAAGTTCTAATAAACTCATCACTTCTTGCAGATAATTTTGAGCATGAGACAGATTCCCAAAAATAAAGTTAACGGGATTATTCACCTCATGGGCGACTCCCGCAACTAACTGACCCAAAGATAACATTTTTTCGGTTTGAATCAGTTGAGATTGAGTTCGCTGCAATTGGATTAATGCTTCTTCTAATTCTACCCGACGACGAGCTTCTCGTTCCTCACTTTGACGCAAAGCCGCTTCCATTTGTTGACGTTGAGTAATATCTAATCCGACAAAAACGGCAGCTTTTCCCCGTTGATACTTCTGAGCAACAATCAAGTAAGTTCGCGGTAAACTTTGAACATTGGCGGTAATTTCTTTAGAATCAACCCATTTTGGGTTTTCAAAAAATTGATAAACAAATTGATTAAATTCTGGGCTGGTTTGTAAAAATCCGACTTCTCGACCGACAAATTCTTCGGCGGCTACGTTATAGGCTTGAGCGAGATGTTTATTAACGCCTAAATAACGCAAATCTGAACCAATCCAAGAAACTAACCCTGGTACTGCATTTAACACCGCTTCGAGTTGATCGCGAGAAGCTGTGATGGCTGAATGAGCGGCTTTCTGAGTGCGAATATCCCGGACTAACCAACAAATAAGCGGTAATTCTATATCTTCAAGTTGAATATTTTCCTCCGTAGAGTCAGGATCTAAATAACTCTCACTGACTTCAACGGGTATAATTTGCTTATTTTTTTTCTGATGACAAGACTGAAATCTTAAATATCCTTTTTGCTTAACTTGATGATAATGTTCTTGCCAGACGACTGGACAGAGATCGGGGTCGATGTCGTGAATTTTGAGTTGTAAAAGTTCAGCTTCCGAGTAACCCATCATCTGACAAGCGGCTGAATTTGCATAACAAACGTTCCCCTCTGAGGTAACATAATAAATAGCATCACCTGCGTGATTGATCGCGAGTTGAGCTTGTTTTCTATCCTGTTCTAATTGTTGGTGTTTGCTAATATTTTCGACGTGAACAATCAAACCTCCAATGGTTTGCTGATCGGTTAACCAAGATTGAACGTTAAATTTCACCCACTGACTCTGATGATCGGGTAATGTGAGTAAACATTCTAATTCCCACTGTTCGAGGCTTCCCGCTAAACAAAGCTGAACGTTTTTGTGCCAGATATCCGGTAAGCTGGGGAAAAGTTCATCGTGAGACTGTCCGATTAAATTAACACTTTTTTGACCAAAATCAGTTTGCCATTGTCTGGATACAACAATATATCGCATCTGCTGATCGAGCATGGCGACGGCGGTAGGCATATATTCTATGAACTTACAGTAATTGCTTTGTTCAGAGGAAGAGGGTTGAATAGAGGAATTCGTCTTGTATTTCGGGGTCATGGGTTGAAGCCTCATGTCTGTATTTTAGGATGTTTCAAGTTAAAATCTGGATTAATCGAGGGATACATGATCGATTACAGGATAGTTGATCGTATTTTCGGAATGTTTGTCACCGGCAGAGGCACCCTAAACTTGAGGGGTGTTACCCTTTATTGTAGAATTTAATACTTTGATAAGTCCAGAGATATTTCGGTATTTGTTGAAATTTTTAATAAAAAAAATGCTAAAAACTGTAACAATGTATGTCTGATCCAATTCACGCCTCACCTATTTAGTCACAAATATAACAAACACCCGAGCGAAAACCTTTTTCCGGATCAATCTCACCCCGATTCGGCGATCGCTCTAGAGTTGGGATAGAATAGATAGACTTTTGTTCCCAGCGATAACTCTACTGGGGGTTTTTCGGTGGCTCTTTTTTTTCTAGAATTTCAAGAGGAAAATTCTTCACACAATTTTATGGTCGTTTATCAAGTTCGGTTAGTAAATTCAGCCCAGGGTCTTGATCAGATAATCGCCGTACCCGATGATGAATATATCCTTGATATTGCAGAAGACCTTGGTATTCGTTTACCATCGGGATGTAAACAGGGAAATTGTTCGGTTTGTGTAGCCAGGCTAATTGAAGGTGAAGTCGATCAAAGTGAACAAACATTTTTGCGTCCGGCGGAAGTTGAGGCGGGATATACCGTTACTTGTGTCGCTTATCCTCGCTCTGATTGTACATTAGAAACTCATCAAGAGCAAGTTTTATATCAATCTTCTCTCTATCTTCAACCCTAAAAGCCAATTATATCCAACAAGGGAAAACGGTGACGTTTGTGGATATGTTTAGTGGTTCAAATCGTCTGACGGAAGATGATATTACCCCTCCTCCCGGCGATGGTGGAGTTCACCCCACAGTAGAAGGTTATGAAAAAATTGCTCAGTTTTGGTTTGATGCACTGCTGGGGCGTCTCGGTAGCGTTGAACCCTTGAGTGATGTTAATAATGCCACTGGAACAGATTTTAATGATGTAATTGTTGGAAGTTCTACTAATAATGTAATTGTTGGTGGCAGAGGTAATGATCTGATCACAGGTGGCGGTGGTGCTGATTTATTTTCCTATGCGACATCGGATGCAGGAGTTGATATTATTACCGATTTTGATGGGACTCAAGGCGATATTATTGGCATCTCGGCGGCGAATTTTGGCGGGGGTTTAGTTGGGGGAACTTCTTTGAGTACGACGGCTTCTGCAACGGGAAGTTTGGTTGCTAGTGGCGCCCCGACTCCGGTGGGGACGAACGCTAATTTCCTCTACAATACCTTATCAGGAGTGTTGAGTTTTGATGTTGATGGTGCGGGTTCTCAAACTGCGGTTGAATTAGTTAGACTGACTGGCGCACCCCAGTTAGGCGCGAGTCAGTTTTTGATTGCTTAGTTTTGAGATCAAAATCCTTTAGGGGTGCTGAAGTTGGCGCCCCTAATTAAACGGGTTTTGCCGTGACAAGAACCCAAAATGTTGCGAGTAGAGTTAAGATGATTGCATTTAAACAAAAACGCCAAATATTTTTATGCCAATTTTTAGGAATCATACTATCACAAAAGTTAAAATTGATTCACCCAATCTGACCCAATTCTCAAGGTAAAGTCAGAACCGATTTCACCTGTAGAAGAGGCTTCTATTTCACCCCAACCCAACTTATTTTTTAAGGCTTCTGCACTCGACAGGTTGCCCCGTTGTACGATAATCTGGGTCTGACGTTGTTTATTCGGCCAGTCGGGAACAATATAAACATTATAATACCCTTGATTGGCTAAAGTATCTGCTATTTTTTCGGCGACTTGGGAGTTACCGGAAGCATTTTGAATGGCTATTTTCAGGTCAAGGGGTAAAGGTTCTGATTCAAATTGTGTGTCTAAATCTTGTTGAAAATATTCGGCTAAAATGCGATCGCGTCCGATTTCATCAATCACCCAATAACTGCTATAGGTTTCCTCGGCTGTGCTACTGCGTCCGGGTAATGTTACCATTTTAAATTGTTGAGATTCTAGATTCAAGCCAAAATTAACTAAACTGAGAATTTCATTAAAACTTAAATCAGTATCGATGTATTTTTGCATGACCCGAATCATTTGCGGTAAACGGGGTAATATATTGGGATTTTGTAATCGTTCTTGGATGGCTTGTATTAAGGCTTGTTGTCGTTGAATGCGTCCAATATCGCCATAAGCATCACTGCGATAACGGGCAAATTGATCGGCTTGTTCACCATTAATCGTTTGCCATCCGGGAGATAAATCGATTTTCAACTGTTGGGTATTGTCAATATAAGACATGGGATGGGGAATCAATACATCCACTCCGCCTAATAAGTCTACTAACTCTTTAAACGCACCGCTACTGACGCGCACATAGCGATGAATGGGAATTTGATTGAGAGTATTATGAACGGTTTTTCTCGCTAATTCTGTTCCGCCCCAATAGTTGGCTTCGTTAATTTTTCCTCGGCCAAAACCGGGTATTTCAACTTCGGTATCACGGGGAATTGACAGGGAACTAATAGACGATGTTTTGGGATCAAATTGTACTAATAATATTGTATCGCTGCGTCCTTGAAAACTCTCTAAGGAGTTGGCTTCTGTGTCTTCTGTGCGATCAATTCCCATCACTAATATATTAACGGGGCGAGTCAGTTTGTAGCCAAAGCGATCGCGCCAAAATTCGTTGAGGACGTTGGAAGCGGGATCGGGTGTGTTTTCGTCTGTGGGTAAAAACGCTGCTGTTATTGCGCCTAATATCGCCGATAGCAAAGCCGCAAGGACGATAACAACCCCCCACGACATTCGACGGGGAGAGGTAGACTCTGAAGCTGAGGAAGGGGGAAAAGTCATAACAGGCGCAACTTGTTAACAGTTTACAGTTTACAGTTTATGTTAGTAGAGATCTTTCTAGGGGCGGGTTTCTCAAAGTTGCTTGTGGGATGGCGTAAGCCTATATGAACCCGCCCTAATCTCTGCACTTTACAGTTTACAGTCAACAGTAACCTGTGAACAGTTATTTCTGGGATGAATAAATCTATGTGAACCTGCCTCAACTTTTAACTAACAGCTTGTTACGGGTTCAATAAATTTAGAATTAGCCCGCACAAAAAACGCTGCACCTTGATAAGTGATCACTAACCAAGGTTTACCGACTTGATCATATTTCAGGGGATGATAATAGTCGGGATGAGGTGAAAAAGTTGTTCCGGGTAGCAAACTCATATCTATATTATAATCAAAACCTGGTCCACTTCTAGCGTTTAATTTTTTGCTGGTTATGACTCGCCATTCTAACCAATTTCCTTCAAGAAAATCTCCTGAATTATTCATCAGAGGCGGTTGAGGAACAGGGGCTTTTTTTGAACTGGCGAGGCTTTCTAATTCCGTGATCGCTGTTTCTAATTTTAACTGGGTTATCTCACCAACTACTCCATCAATTGGAAGTCCGTTTTCAGCTTGAAAGGCTTTGACTGCATTTTCTAACTGACTGTTAAAGGGTAATCCGAATCGACCGACATTATACCCTAATCGTTCTAATTGTTGTTGTATGTTTTTGACATTAGGGTTTGATTCACCGATTTTTAATAGCATTGTCAATCCTCAAAATAACAGTTAAATCTCAATAGCATTGTCAATCCTCATAAAATCATTTCTACAGAACCTCCTGATAGTGCCTAAGAAACCGGGTTTCTTGTTGCTGATCTTGAATAATGTTGAAATTCGGTTCAGAAACCAAGTTCCTGGGTCAATCGCATATAATAAAAATAGGCCTCGCAGCTAACCGTTGATAACAGATGTTTCAAATTGGGGTGAATACCATCAGGATATTTTGAAAATTAATTGATGAACTGAGGATGAAAAAATTATGGATAGACGCCAATTTTTCAAGGTTTTAGGACTTTTTGGAACCAGTGCGATCGCGACTTGGGGAAGTCACGGTTGGCTTGCTAAAAGCCTCGCCATCCCTCCTAAGCCTAAACGTTTAGTTGTGATTTTTTTGCGAGGGGGAATTGATGGGTTAAATGTAGTGGTTCCCTATGGTGAAACGGATTATTATGAAGCCAGACCAACTTTAGCGATTCCGCAGCCGGGAAAGGAAAAAGGGGCGTTAGATTTAGATGGAAATTTTGGTTTACATCCGGCTTTATCTCCGCTTATTCCCTATTGGAAAGAAGGAACATTAGGCTTTGTTCATGCTTGTGGTTCAACCGATGAAACTCGTTCTCATTTTGATGCTCAAAAATACATGGAGTCGGGTACACCGGGAGACAAAAAAACTTTAGAAGGTTGGATGAATCGAATGTTAGGAGTTTTACCGGGAAATACTCCGGTAGAAGCGGTCAGTGTGGGTTCAAATATCCCTCTCATTTTAACAGGTAAAGAGTCCGCTAGCAATATTTCTTTCCAGGGAAATGCGGCTCGAAAACTTCCGATTGATCAAGATAAGATTCAGTCAGCTTTTGATCAACTATATTCAAACAATGATCCGCTTAGTTTAGCTTACCAAGAAGGTCGCGCCGCCCGTACTACTTTATTAAAACAACTAGAAGCCGAAATGGAAGAAGCCAATAATGGCGCACCTCTTCCGAAAGGTTTTGCCGGAGAAACTCGACAATTAGCGAGTTTAATGGTACGAGATCCCAGTATTCAATTAGCGTTTATGGATGTTGGCGGTTGGGATACTCATGCTAACCAAGGTTCGAGTCAAGGTCAACTCGCAAATCGCTTAAAAAATTTAGGGGAAGGTTTAGTAACATTGGTGGATAGACTGGGGGAAATTTATGCAGATACGACAATTTTAGTTCTCTCAGAATTTGGTCGAACTGTTGCAGAAAATGGCAATCAAGGCACCGATCACGGACGAGGAAATGTGATGTGGATTTTCGGCGGTTCTCTGCGGGGAGGTCAAGTTTATGGTCAATGGCCGGGCTTATCCAAGTCCGAACGTTATGAAGGTCGAGATTTAGCGATTACAACGGATTTTCGCTCAGTGGTTTCTACTGTTTTATTGAGTCAGTTTGGGGTCAAAGAAAACCAAGTTTCAGGTATTTTTCCCGGCTATCAACCTAAACAAACGCTGTCTTTATTTGCTTGAGGTTTGCCGTTAATGCTAAACTCGGTTTAACAAGTGCGGGAACAATTCGCGCCGCAGCCATTCTCGCTCCTGCTAAATTTCGGGCGACAGGGCCGACTTGTAAAGCGGCTAATCCTCCCATTACAAATAATTCACATCCCGGAATGCGTAAATGTTGATCTAAAACCGGCAAACCGTCTAGGATTTCTGTGGGGTAAACTTGCAAAATATCCTGTAATAATGGATGCTGACGTGCATCGAGTTGGGTTCCCGTTGCTAATATAATCCGATCAAAAGTAAGTGCCTCTTGGCGATCGCATTCAACCTGCCAATTGTTATCCCAAATTGCCGCTTTCACCTGACAATTTTCCAACAGAATTAATTTTCCTTGACGGATTGCCCGTCTAAGTTGTATCATCAAAGCGGGAGTAATGGAACCGCCATCTCGCGCCCGTTGAATCATCCGCGATCGCACTTGCCAAGAAGACTCCGCCTCAAACGCTTTGAGATACTTCGGCCCCAACCAACCTGGGTCAGCATCAAACAGTTTCTCTCGCAACTGGCGGCGCACCATTAACGTCACCGTTGCCCCTCGCGCCACCATCCCCAAAGCCAAGTGACCACTGGTTAAACCACCCCCGACGATCAGAATCTGTTCTCCGGCTGGATGAAGCGATCGCAAATCAATCTGTTGACTGTGAGCCTACATCCCATTTCCTCTTATTTTGCCGTACATCCCATACACAAAAGCAGTTTGAGGCTTTCCCGACTTTCTACATTATTAATGGGTTCACCTGTGAGTTAACCAACAGGGTTTGAATTAATTGCTCTGAGGGTTCCCCAATATTGTTTTTTGTCACCAGAATTTCACCATTGATTTCACCGTCAACATGGGGCTAGGGGTAAGTATATTAATTCATCTAACAACCCTTGCTCTTTAATTAATTTTGTATTCTAAAACCTTTATTCAAAAAAGGGTGCAATGGGTGCAAAGTCTTTCTGTGCCTATGTTTCAATGGGTGCAGCAATATGTGTAGAGCGCTCATTAAAGGGTGCAATGGGTGCAACAACAAAAAACACCCCTCAAGAGAAGGGTGCTTAACCTCTATGCTTAACTTTTAATTTTTCTACTGTCTCAGCTCTACTGTCTCTCTAACTAACTGGTCTGTTGCCTCATCATTCAGAAAGGAGATAGGTAGGGGTTGAATCAGTCGGTAATGTGGGACTGAAAAATAACCTGTTGCTGATTGCTTGAGTTGACCGGATGAGATAAAACTTGCATCTACCAACTCCCTTAACAGTTTCTTGGTTGAGCTGGCTGACTCACCCCGATTGAGAACGTCTTTGAGAAGGAATGGGCGATCGCTAAACTTTTTCTGAATCATCACCAACAATCCGAAGGCGGCGTAACTTAAATCTTTCAACATGGCCAATGATATTTTAGTCTAGTCTATCTGCTAGTAGGGTGTAGACACCAGTAAACAGATAGTGTAGACACCGTAGACACCCAGTAGACACCTGTATACACCTACTGTAGACACCTGTATACATCTACTGTAGACACCTGTATACATCTACTGTAGACACCTGTAGACACTTACTGTAGACACCTGTAGACACTTACTGTAGACACCTGTAGACACTTACTGTAGACACCTGTAGACACCTACTGTAGACACCTGTAGACACCTACTGTAGACACCTGTAGACACTTACTGTAGACACCTGTAGACACTTACTGTAGACACCTGTAGACACTTACTGTAGACACCTGTAGACACCTACTGTAGACACCTGTATACACCCAGTAGACACCCCAAAGTAAAACCCCTAACCATGACGGCTAGGGGTGAGTGATCATTTTACATCAATCAACGTACAGTGATATGATATAAGTAACTTTTCAGTGTACATTGATATTATGGCTAACTCTAATCCCAACACCAAGGGACTGCAAAAGGCTATGTGGCTAAACGTCCCAACGGTTGCCGTGCGAGTCCCTGAGAGATTCAAGGAAGAAATCATGGCTTTTGCTAGGCATTTAGACATGGGATATTTTGTTTGGAATGTGGATGATTGCAAAAAGATTGTCAGAGAGAATGTACGTCTTAGAACTGAACTAGAAGAAGCAAGGCTTGAGGTTGAGCAGTTGCGATCGCAAATCGCCCAAAGTAAAACCCCTAACCATGACGGCCAGGGGTGAGCATCACACCATTCCTTATTGGAGAAAGCAATTGGAAAGAACTGTTCTTAGGTTAACAGGTGGGCGATCGCATTCCAATCTGAGCTAATCCCCCAACTTTCTGGATTTTTGGGATAGTAAGGGTGCGATCGCCAAACGAGAGACTGTTGAACTGGAAATGCGATCGCATTACTCATCTGGCTCATCCTCTGGAGAGAGTAAAGAAGATGAGTGATGCTGTCCAGTAAGTATTTTTGCTTCTTCATACATTTTCAGTTCCCGCAACGCACCCTCTAGAATCCATTGGACGCAAGCACTGTTACGGGAACGTCCACTAACCTTGCAACATTTTTGGATTATGTCGTTTAACTCGTCTGACAGATTAAGTGAAAATTGTGGCATAAACCGATTAAAAACTTAAAGAGGTTGACATAAGCGTTGCATACGGTTTAGTATGTTCATCAGTTCACGAGAGCGTGAACATTGTTCATTGAAAACTGAAAACACAATAGCAACGCCATGTACACTCTATCTGAATTGTGTGAGATGACGGGATATTCTAAATCCCACCTTGGACGCCGGGATGGAAATTCGCCATTGTCCCGAGTTAAAGAAACGGTCACATGGACAGAAGTGTTCACGACCAATGAGGACACAGGTGAAGAAATGTTAACTGAGGAAGGTTACGGCTATCTGTTGGACTATTTGAGCTGTTGTGGGAAAGAAGGCACCATGAGCTATGAGGAATGGCAACGGTCAATAGCCCTGGAAAATGATCAACCCGTTGCTCTTGTCCCGGTTGAACCCTACCAGCCTGAGCTTGCACCCGTCCCAGATGCTCATCAAACCATCAACAATTTGCGATCGCAACTGACGATAATGGCTGATGAAGTCGGAGTTCAGAATAAATTGCTTGGAGCTGAACTCGCACACCGAATGTTTACTC
>NZ_JAYGHR010000027.1:0-37546 GCF_034932365.1 Limnoraphis robusta BA-68 BA1
TCTGTGGAGACGATCTAGCGGGGGCAGTAATGCCTAGCCAAGAGTCTGTGAAGCAGAAACTTTTAGGTGTGAATCTAAGAATCCCCCGGAAGAATTGCTTTAGCAATTAACGGTGGGAGTATGTCAACCCTATTTGTAGGGTGCATCAGACGCTATAGCAAGTCGCGCTGGCTTGTTTACAAGGGTTAAGCCTTGAATGTTACCACCAAGACACAAAGACACAAAGAAGTTGTAAACATTAATCTGCTCATTGCTATAGATTGAGCGCTCATCTGATTGATCTGAAAATCTGATTCACCCTACTTTTATCCTACAATTTCATCGATAAACCAATTCGCTTTAATTTTTCATTCACTTCTAAGACTCGCACTTTCACAACTTGTCCGACTTTCACAAATTTATTGGGATCATCTACAAATTGATCGGCGAGTTGGGAAATATGCACTAAACCATCTTGATGAACTCCAATATCAACAAATGCGCCAAAATTTACAACATTGGTGACAATTCCTTCTAATTGCATTCCTTCTTTGAGATCGGAAATTTCCTTAATTCCTTCTTTGAATGTTGCATATTTAAACTCTGCTCTGGGGTCACGTCCCGGTTTTTCTAACTCCCGAATAATATCTTTTAAGGTGGGAATTCCGATGGTTTCTGTCACGTATTTTTTTAAGTCGATTGACTTCAACTTTTCTGCAACTTGAGAAATATTCTTCAAAGAAACGCCGACATCTGAAGCAATCGTTTCAACCACTGCATAACTTTCGGGATGAACTGCTGTATTATCTAAGGGGTTGGCGCCGTCTCGAATGCGTAAAAAACCGGCTGCTTGTTGATAGGCTTTCGGCCCTAATTTAGCTACTTTTAACAACTCTTTGCGATTTTTAAACACTCCTTTTTCGTTGCGATAGGTGATAATATTTTGAGCAATGGTTGGGGTAATTCCTGAGACAAAGGTTAACAGTTCTTTGGATGCACTATTGAGTTCAACACCGACATAGTTCACACAACTTTCGACGGTTTCATCGAGTTTTTTCTTGAGTAACTTTTGATCAACATCATGCTGATACTGTCCAACGCCGATGGATTTTGGGTCTATTTTCACTAATTCGGCTAAGGGATCTTGTAGGCGTCGCCCAATACTAATTGCCCCTCGCACGGTTAAATCTAATTCTGGAAATTCTTGTCGTGCGACATCACTGGCTGAATAAATTGAAGCACCCGATTCATTCACTATGACTTTAATTGGTTTGGTGTCAATTTGGGTTAAAACTTCCCCAATAAATTCATCGGTTTCTCGCCCTGCGGTACCATTTCCAATGGCAATTAATTCGATTTTGTACTTTTTAATTAATGTTTTAATTGTCTTGGCGGCGTCTTGGCGTTGGTTGTTTGATTGATGCGGAAAAATCGTTTGATATTCACAAAATTGTCCTGTTTCTGAGAGGGCTGTGACTTTACAACCTGTTCTAAAACCGGGATCAATGGCGAGAGTTGGCTTCATTCCCGCAGGCGAAGATAACAACAATTCTCGTAAATTTGCTTCAAAGGTTTGAATCGATTCTATATCGGCGTAGGCTTTGCGATCCGAACGAACTTCACTGATTAAAGAGGTTTTCATCAAACGATTAAACCCATCTTTAATCATCGCTTGATAAAATTTTCTCACTTCTGAGGTTTTGGTTTTAATTTCCTGGGCTTCTAAGTAAGTGAGAACAAAATCTTCATCAAATTCTAAATCGACTTTGAGAATGCCTTCGGATTCTCCGCGAAATAGGGCTAAGATATTATGAGGTTTAATCTCTGTGGCTTTTTCCCGAAAGGTTCGATACATCTCAAACTTCGTTGAACCTTCGGGATAGTCATCTTTCACCGAAGAAACAAACACGCCTTTGTTCATCAAATATTCTCGTAAATAAGCCCGATATTCTGCTTTTTCTGAAACCATTTCTGCTAAAATATCAGAAGCACCTTGTAAGGCTTCTTCTACGGTTTTCACCCCTTTTTCTGCGGAAATATAGTCAGATGCCGCTTTTTCTAAGGGAATGATGGGGGCTTTGGGAAGGTTCAGAGAGGCGATGAATTCGGCGAGGGGTTCTAAGCCTTTTTCTTTGGCGGTTGTGGCGCGAGTGCGGCGTTTGGGTTTGTAGGGAAGATAGAGATCTTCGAGTTCATTTTTCAGTAAACTCGCTTTGATTTTAGCTTGCAGTTCATCGGTGAGTTTTCCTTGATTTTCTATCGCTTCTAAGATGAATTTTTTGCGATCTTCGAGTTCGGTTAAATAGCTAAAGCGTTCGGAAATATCTCGCAGTTGGGTTTCATCAAGGGAACCCGTTTTTTCTTTCCGATAACGAGCGATAAAGGGAATGGTTGCACCTTCTGAAAACAGTTCTAGGGTGTTTTCAATTTGATAGGTTTTCAGGGAAAATTCTTGAGCGATGGTTTGAGGAATATTCAGCATCATTTTAACAATCTATTAACTTTTTGGGATGATAGTTTTATCTTTTACCAATCATCTCAGCAACAATTTTAGCTGAACTCATCACTCCGGGTATTCCTGCGCCGGGATGGGTTCCAGCACCGACAAAATAAAGGTTTTTAACCTCTTCACTGATATTATGAGGGCGGAACCAAGCCGACTGCATGAGTGTGGGTTCTAGGGAGAATGCACTCCCTTTATAACTGTTTAGCGTATCTTGAAAATGCAGGGGGTCAATGTAATATTCTGTAACAATATGTTGGGATAAGTTGGGTAGATAATGCTGTTCGAGGAATTGAATAATTTTATCTCGGTAGGATTTTGCTGTTGTTTTCCATTCTATTTTAGCATCTAAATTCGGAACCGGAGACAACACATACCAACTATCACATCCTGACGGTGCCAGAGTTGGATCTGTGGCGGTTGGACGATGCAAATACAAGGAAAAATCATCGGCTAAATGCTTGCGGTTAAACAAATCATTCATTAATCCTTTATATCTTGGCCCCATAATAATTTCGTGATGCGCCATCTGTTCATAACGTCTGTTTGTGCCGAAATATAACACAAATAACGAAATAGAGTGACGCATTCGTTTAATTTTTGCATCGGTATATTTGCGGCAACGAGGTTTAATTAAGTTTAAATAAGTCCAAGCAACATCGGCATTACTAACGATTGCGTCAGCATTTAATAGATTGCCCTTTTTTAATACAACTCCCGTCGCTTCTTTGGTTTTATCAGTGATTAAAATTTCATTAACTTCTGTATTTAGTAACAGTTTACCCCCGATTTCTTCAAAGATTTTGACTAACGCTGAAACGAGCGCTCCGGTTCCTCCCATTGCAAACCAAATCCCAAACTTTTGTTCTAATTTGTGAATCATGGCGTAAATTGAGGTACTTTGAAAAGGGTTTCCGCCAATTAAAAGCGGATGAAAACTAAACACTTGTCGCAAACGTTCATCTTTGATATACTGATTAACAAATCCGGCAACAGATTTATAGGATTGTAACTCCATCATATCCGGTGCAACTCTCAACATATCCCATAATTTTGTAAAGGGTTGAGTCATCAACGGTAAACCTTTTTCAAAGACTTGGTTAGCCGCTTGACAAAAGCGTTGATATCCGGCAACATCTTCAGGATTAAAGGTTTTAATTTGCTGAATTAAATCGTCAGTATTATCGTTATAATGAAAGACAGAAGCATCAGGAAATCGAACATTATAAAAGGGGTTGAGTTTAACCAAGGTTAAATAGTCTTCGGTGCGTTTTCCGGCGAGTAGAAATAACTCATCAATCAGATAAGGAGAGGTGATAATTGTTGGCCCACCATCGAAGGTAAACCCATCCTGTTGATAGACATAAGCCCTTCCACCGGGGCGATCGCGTTTCTCTACAATTGTGACTTGATGTCCTTGGGCTTGCAGTCGAATTGCTGCTGCGAGTCCACCAAAACCACTACCAATTACAATAATGTTCATTCGGGATTCACAAAAAATTAAACACTCTAAATTTTGATGATCTCAACAATCTGTACAGAAGGATTCAACAGCTTGTATTATTAATGTAAACCCTAAACCAAAAATCTGCAATGAAAAGTTGGAATCAATTGCGTCTATTATTTGCTGTGATTTTGTGTTTGTCATTGCAATTGCTGATGTCTGATCCGGCTTTGGCTTCAATTCATCGCTACCCGGAAACTGAAAATCAGGTGATGTATCGCTCTAAACAAAGTTTACGCGATCGCCAGGATTTATCTTGGCAAGTGATACTATTTAAACGGATAAAATTTGGTCAAGTCAATGAAATTCATTTGCGACTGGTAGGATTTCCTGGCTTAACAGAATTTGCACATCGAGAACCCCTACAGCTAACAACAGCAACCGGAAAAACTTGGCAAGCTGAAGATGTGGTTGATTTATCTTTGCCAAAAAATGTGGGAGAATATGATGTATTCAAGATTTTACAACAAATTGAAAAAGATATTCCCTTAGAGTTATCCTTGCCTTTAGTTGATTATGAAATAATTAAATTACCCGTTCCGCCCTATGTGGTTAAAGAATGGCGAAAACTGTTAGACTTAAATGAGTATTCTTACAAAATTTCGGATAATTTGTAGTTTTAGCATTAACCCAGAGTTCAATGAAAATCACCAAAATATTAACCGGTTTTATTCTCATTTTAACCTTTGTGATGTTAACTGTTACTTCTCCCGTGAAGGCGGATGATCTCAGTAACGGTGCTAAAATTTTTAACTTGCAATGTGCGGGTTGTCATGGGGGAGGTGGTAATATTATCAGACGGGGTAAAACGTTAAAGAAAAAGGCATTAGATCGAAATGGATATGATACCCTTGAGGCGATTTCTTACTTAGTTAGTCAGGGTAAAGCGAATATGCCAGCTTATAAAGAACGTTTAACCCCAAAAGAAATTCAAGATGTTTCTGAGTATGTCATGAAACAAGCTGAAAAAAATTGGCAGTGAATTTGAGAAACCCGGTTTCTCAACAAAAAATATAGGCAAGCTGAAAGCAGTTGCAAGAAACCCGGTTTCTAAACTTATAAATTCATTAAAGAAACCAACGTTTTCAAATCAGGAACTTCTAAGTCGGGTTTAGCGGTTGCGGGTTTGGTAGCGCCCGATCCTGCTTTCCCTTGTTGTCGGTTCACCCAAACGCTTTTTAAGCCTAATTGTTGAGCGGGGACAATATCGTGATAGACACTTTGAGCAACGTGTAATAGTTTATCCGTAGAAAGCCCTATTTTTTCGAGAGTGAATTCAAAATTTCTCACTGTAGGCTTATAAGATTGTACCTGTTGAGCGGTGACAACTGCATCAAATTCTACTTCTAACTGTTGAGCCGTTTGAGCAAACAAATCATCATCAATATTAGAAATAATCACTAAACGATAGTTTTGCTTTAAGGCTTTCAGTGATTCTATTGTATCAGAAAAAGGTTGCCAATTTTGAATCGACATCCACAAACTGTCTAACTCAGTCGTTGTGGGTTCAAACTCTAACCGTTCCCCAATTTTTTGGACAACTTCCCGCAAAACATCTTTATAGCTTTGGTATTCACCCGCTTCAGCAACAGACTCAAATTCCGCAAACCATTCTAATAGTTGTCGTTCATTGCAATCAATGTGATGAGCCGAAACCAAGTCTTTTAAAACCGGAGTAATTCCCGCTTCCCAATCCATTAAAGTTCCATAACAGTCAAAACTTAAAGCCTCAAATTGCTTAAAATTTAACATCTTTGATGCCCTCAATTTTAATAAATTCAAGAATCACCTACAAAACAAATTCGCAACCCTCAGACTTAGAATTAGAATACACTTCTTCCGGTGACAGATAAACCTTCTACTGTGAGAGACGGTGTACAACAAGAACCATTCCAGGTCGCATCCTCTCCCACTTCAATCACCCGTTTAAGAGCCGTATAAACATTTCCTGCAACCATTGTATTCTTCACTCGGCCGACAATTTCACCTCCTTCAACCCGATAACCTAAATCGACATTAATTGAAAATTCCCCACTAATTCCTGCACCTCCCCCTAACATTTGATCAATAATTAATCCCTGGTCAATATTTTGAATTAAATCTTGCAACGTTCCCTTTCCCGGTTTAACTAACAAATTAAATAAACCAGGAGTCGGATAACTATTTAAACCCGCTTTAAACCCATTCCCCGTTGTACCACTTCCTAAAACCCGACCAGTCGTTAAATCGGTATAAAAAAGTTGCAAAACGCCATCTTCAATAAACACAATCGGGCGAGTTTGTATTCCTTCATCATCAAACGGACAACTAAATGGCCCTTCATGGGGAGCTTGATAAATCGTCAACAGCGATGACATTACAGGGGTTCTCAAACGATCGCTCCAAGGCGAAGCCCCTTCTAAAACCTGCTTCCCATTCAACGCCGCAGCCACCGTTCCCCAAAGCATATCCGCCGCTTTCGCCGTGAACAAAATCGGCACCCGACCCACAGGCGGCGCGACATTTTCTTTCGCCCAATTCAAGCGCTTTAAAATCCGTTCAGCGATCAAAGCTGGATCAAGGACATCTCGCTGAGTTTGACCGTCTGATATACTCAAGAAATCATCACCGCGTACCCATTCAGTTTCCAGATAACCACTCAGCGTCGTATCCGTATACCCAGAGTCCAAACCTCGGGAATTCATCAAACGAGTCGATTCAATTTCACAGTCCCACTCAGCGCTACAAAGAATTTCGGGATAGTCCTGTCGAACTAAAGCGATCGCCTCTCGCCCCCATTCGATCAGTTGTTCAACCCCAACTGTCTCGCCTAAATTGGGATAATGTTTGTTAATGGAAGTCCCCGTCAGTTCAATGGTTTCCGGTTCATTGAGACAACTGAGGGCGATCGCTCGTTCAACCAACTTCTCCGGTTCTACCGGGCCATGAGCCACAGCCAAACCCGGACGCCCATCTCGCCAAAGTCGTAAGGCTGTTCCCCCAGTTTGAATACTTTCGAGTTGTTTGAGTCGGTTGGCTTCAAAAAAAATCGGTTGTGATTGAGATTGGGACTGAAAGACCTCAGCAGCTTCGGCTCCGGCTAATGAAGCCAACTCCAGAAGCTGTTCGGCAGATTGGTCATGGGTCATAAACGATCGATCATCGCACAGTGTTCATCGTTCCATCCTACCTTGTGGTGAGTCACTTCTATTGATCAGTCTGAACACAGAGGTAACTCTGTTTTGTCAAACTTGGGTGAAATCTTGATTGTTCGTAGGCTGCAACCTTTAAAAATCCTCAATTTTCTGAGATTGATAGAAGAAAGTTAGGGTACTATTTTTGTAGTTACCCTCTCTTGAACTCACGCAGGAGATATGTATAGATTGGCACAGGGGAAATGAGAGGCAAACCAATAACTTCAAGAATTTTATTTCAAACCAAATCTATCACGAGGTTTTATGAAAGCAATCAAAATAATGGCAACGATTGATGAGCAAGGAAAACTTGCTTTAGACCAGCCTTTGACCCTAAATAAAAACCAGCGTGTTGAGGTGATTGTCCTGATTCCTGAAACAGCAGATCTTGAGGAAGATGAATCAAAAGCCACAATTCTGGAGGATTTTCGGCAAGCATGGCAGGAAGCAATGACCGGAAAAACAATTCCAGTTGCCCAAATTTGGGAAGGAATTGAGGATGAGTGATCCATCTTTTATTCAAGTTGAAGCTACACAGATTTTTAACCGCAATATCCGCCGCCTTGCCAAGAAATATCGCAATATCCGCAACGATATACAGCCTGTGATTGAGCAACTTGAGCAGGGAGAATTACCGGGCGATCAAATATCTGGAGTCAGTTATTTGATTTTTAAGCTACGAGTTCGCAATCGTGATAATAAAAAAGGTAAAAGTGGCGGCTATCGTTTGATTTATTATCTGAAAACATCAACTGGCATCATTCTGTTAACGATTTATTCAAAATCTGAGCAAGCCGATATCGCAGCAGAGGATATCCAGAAAATCATTGAGGAGTACGAACTAGGTACAATAGAAGATGAATAACTTCCTAATCAAAATGCAACTGATATGGCTATCACAATAGATAACTGTTCTAAAAAAATTCTGATTTTTATCAAGTTAACCTATTGAGTGTGACACTTGAAAAAGTGGATGCTTCTTTGAGCATATCCGCGTTGAAATAGACATCTTTCCTCAAGAGTGGCTTGGGTTGGACGTCTAGACCCGAAGTGACGAGCTTGACAGTTGAGGATGTGGATAGTTCAACCAACGGATTGTCCTAAAATGGTTAAGATCAATTTAGAGAGAGGATTCTGAAAAAATACCCTCTACTCCTCATGTGATAATTGTTGGAGGGTGAAGTTAATATATGTTATCCAGTCCGAAAAAAGACACCTACGAACGCAATGGTAAAGGCGCGATAGAGCCTACTGTTGTAGAGCAACAAATCCCCAAAAAACCCAAAAAACACCGCTTGAAAGGCTGGTTGCTGGGGCTATTGGCTACAGGTTTACTCACGGTTCCCCTAAGTTTTTATTTGACTCAAAAACAGTCTCAGCTTAAACCTGAACTGATTGAAAGTCTCACTGTTCCTGTGGAAACTCAGGACTTGACGGTGCGGATAACCGCCAGTGGCGTGGTTCAACCTGTGCGACGGGTTAACCTCAGTCCGAAAACTCAAGGGCGTCTGTCTCAGTTGTTTGTTGAACAAGGCGATCGCGTTGAGGCGGGGGATATTATCGCTCGCATGGAAAGTCGGGAAATTGAAGCGCAACTGTTGCAAGCGGAAGCGGGGTTAGCGCGGGTGAGAGCGAACCTCAGTAAGCTGCAAACTGGAAGTCGTCCCGAAGAAATAGCGGCCGCCCAAGCCCGTTTAAATCGCGCTCAAGCCACTTTAGATGAGTTGCTAGCCGGGACTCGTTCAGAAGAAATTGCGGTCGCTCAAGCTAAATTAAATGAGGCTGAAGCCCGATTAGCTGATGCCCGTTCGGGTAGTTTGGATGATGAAATTGCTCAAGCCCAATCTCGACTCGCGGCGAACAAGGCTGAACTTGAACTCGCCAGTGAACGGGTGCGGCGTTATGAAAGTTTGAGAAATCAAGGGGCGGTTTCTGAAGATAGTTTAGAGGAATATTTGCAAAATGAACGCCGTCTGAGTGCGTTAGTTGAGGAAGCCCAAAGACGCATTGAACAGCTTGAACAAAGTCAGCTCAGTCAAGTGGATCGACTTGAGGCGACAGTTGATATGGAACGTCAAGCGTTGCGACAATTGCAAAATGGCGCTCGCCCGGAAGAAATTGCGGGGGCTGAAGCGGAAGTTGCGGAAGTTCAGAGTAATTTGAATGAGTTAATTAATGGAACTCGCCCGGAAGAAATTGCAGCAGCGCAAGCGGAAGTTCGGGAAGCTCAAGCGCAAGTTCGTTATTATGAAACTCAGTTAGAAGATAGCAATGTTCGCGCTCCTTTTTCGGGGGTTATTGCTCAACGTTATGCAGTAGAAGGTTCGTTTGTGACGCCTGCAACTTCGGCTTCTGATGCGACTTCTGCGACTTCGACTTCTATTGTTGCTTTGGCGAAAGATTTAGAAGTGTTAGCGAAAATTCCTGAAGCAGATATTGGGCGAATTAAACCCAACCAAACGGTTGAAATTATTGCGGATGCTTACCCAGATAAACTGTTTGAAGGACGGGTGCAACTCATCGCACCTGAAGCGGTAAAAGAACGGGATGTTACGCTGTTTCAAGCCCGAGTTGAAATCATTACAGGAAAAGATTTACTTCAGTCGGGGATGAATGTTGATTTAAAGTTTATTGGGGATAAACTCAATAATGCGTTAGTCGTGCCGACGGTGGCAATTATTACCAATAAAGGAGAAACGGGAGTATTGCTTCCCGATGAACAAAATCAACCTAAGTTTCATCCCGTCACGGTTGGTTCAACAATTGGTAATCAAATCCAAATTCTAGAGGGAATTGAAGCAGGCGATCGCGTGTTTCTGGAATTACCCGAAGGACAAAAACTCGAAGACATCATCAAGTAAATGAATTAGACTCTCTTGGGTTAGACTTTTCAAAAAACTTATCTGTTACAACAGCATCTACTTTAAAACTAAAAATCAACTCATCCGTTACAAAAACATCAACCTCAAAAACTCACCATAAAACCATCCGTTTATAATAGAATAACCTGAAAAACTCACCCTAAACCCATCCGTTACAACAAACCCATCCGTTACAACAAACCCATCCGTTACAACAAACCCATCCGTTACAACAAACCCATCCGTTACAACAAACCCATCCGTTACAACAAACCCATCCGTTACCATATCCGTTACCATATCCGTTACCTATGAACTTCCTCGAACATATTAAAATGGCAACCACAACACTACTCGCTAATAAAATGCGAAGTAGTTTAACGATGTTAGGGATTATTATTGGAAATGCTTCTGTTATTGGAATGATTGGCATTGGAGAAGGCGCCCAAAGCTTTGTAAATGATCAAGTTAACTCTTTAGGGCCTAATGTTTTATTTATTATTCCAGGGAGTCCAGAAGCCCAAAGTCGCCCGGTTTATCCGCCTCAAACTCTCGTTTTAGCCGATGCTGAAGCTATCGCTGAACAAGTTCCTTCAGTAGAAGAAGTGGCACCTTCTCTCAACGGAAGTGAACTGATTACATATCGCGGAAAAAATGCGTCGGCATCGTTAATTGGGGCGACTCCTGAATATCTTTCGGTGCGAAGTTTTGATGTAGCAAGAGGTCGATTTATTAGTGATTTAGACTTGAAACGAAATGAACAAATTGTAGCATTAGGTTCAGAAATTGCTGAACAATTATTTGGCAATGAAGACCCATTAGGAAAACAAGTTCGCCTCAAAGATACCAGTTTACAAGTCGTTGGAATTATGCAACCCAAGGGTTCAACATTTGGGAGTAATGAGGATATGAACGCCTTTGTTCCCATTACGACAATGGCAAATCGTATCGTCGGAGAAACCTCACCCTATGGCACCCAAGTGACGTTTATTTCTGTGTCTGTTAAAGATCAAGATAGCATGAAAGCGGCTCAATTTCAGATCGAAAATTTGCTGCGACTGCGGCACAAAATTACAGATGAAGATGATTTTACGGTTCGCAACCAAAAAGACCTGATGAATACACTCGGACAAATTACCGGAGCGTTAACGTTAGTGTTAGCAGCAACTGCGGCAATTTCCCTTTTTGTCGGCGGAATTGGTATTATGAATATTATGCTGGTTTCTGTCACCGAACGAACTCAAGAAATTGGCCTGCGAAAAGCGATTGGTGCTTCTCAGCAAGATATCCTAACTCAGTTTATCATAGAAGCAGTTATTTTATCGGCCGCAGGAGGATTACTGGGAACTGCAATTGGTGTCGGTGGGGTGTTTTTAGTCGCTGCTGTTACCCCGTTATCTGCGGGAGTTTCTCCGGTGGCAATTACAATTGCGGTGAGTGTTTCCGGTGGAATTGGCTTATTTTTTGGGGTAATTCCTGCAAGACGTGCGGCTAAACTTGATCCGATTGTTGCCTTAAGAAGTGCATAAGTAAACCTATAATTAACACCATGAAAACTTCTCTTTCTCCCTTACAAAATCAACAACAACCGCCCTCAGATCGAATCATTGTTAAACTTGACAATATCAAGAAAGTTTATGGAATGGGCGAGATAGAAGTTCAAGCTTTAAAAGGGGTTAATCTAACCGTTGAACAGGGTGAATATTGTTCAATTATGGGGGCGTCTGGTTCGGGTAAATCAACGGTAATGAATATTGTCGGTTGTTTAGACCGTCCGAGTACAGGTGCTTATTATTTAGATGGAGTGGATGTTGCTCAAATGTCTGAGCAAGAATTAGCCAAAATTCGTAATTTGAAAATAGGATTTGTTTTCCAACAATTTCATCTTTTAGCCCAATTAACCGCTCTTGATAATGTTATGTTACCGATGCTTTATGCAGGAGTTCCCGCAGGTGAACGTCGGGAACGGGCGAGAGAAGCGTTAGTTAGAGTTGGCTTAGAAAATCGTATTCAAAATAAACCCAATCAACTCTCTGGAGGACAACAGCAACGAGTCGCCATTGCGCGTTCAATTGTTAATCGTCCTGTGTTATTATTAGCAGATGAACCAACGGGGGCGTTAGACTCAAAAACCACTCAAGAAGTGATGGATATTTTTACTGAATTAAACGCCAGTGGAATGACGGTAATGATGGTGACACATGAACCGGAAGTTGCCCGTCAAACTCGTCGTATTGTTTGGTTTCGCGATGGTGAAGTGATTCATTCTCATCTCACCCCAGAAGATTTACATGAAGCCACTTTTTAAATTAATCAAATAAATATTATTGTAGGGTGGGTGACAACCGATAACTTAACTGTTGGTTTCATCCACTTTTTTGCTGTCACCCACCCTACTGTGAAGAAACCAGGTTTTTGGGAGTCTCTATAATTAATAAATAAGGCATAATAGACCACAAGGGGGAAACAACTGAGGCTATCTACCCTCAGTACCCCTGTCTGTTAGATTATCAGGGTCTATTGAATGTTGATTAAATCTCTCAATCAATCCCTTTCTCAATTCTCCGCTAAAATCCCCTTAAAAACGCTGTTGGTTGTCCCTTTTGTTTTGCAAATTGTGGGCGCTGTGGGATTAGTCGGATGGTTGTCTTTTAAAAATGGTCAAGAAGCTGTTAATAAATTAGCCATTGAGTTACAAGAACAGGCTAATTCTCGTTTACAACAATTCCTCAATCATTATTTGACGATTCCCCAACAAATTAATCAAATTAATCAAGATGCGATTCTGTTGAAATTAGTAAACTTAGAGGATTTATCAACACTGGGTTTATATTTTGCCAAACAAGTTGAAGTGTTTGATGTCAGTTATATTAACTTTGGTGGACGGGAAATAAATCAATTTGTAGGTGTTAAAAATCAAGAGAATAATTCGCCTCTGATTAAAGAGTTTGCGCGTCGAAGTTCCAACGGAGATTTATACTGGAATTCTTACACCCGAGACGAACAAGGAAATCGACAAAATATTAGAACTTTTAGAGAAAATTTAGACCACAGAAATGAAGCCTGGTATACTAATGCTGTCGCCGCAGGTAAGCCGGTTTGGAGTCAAATTTATCAGTGGGAAGATGAACCAATCTTATCAATTTCTTCCAGTTATCCTATCTATAATCCCAACAATCAATTAATCGGAGCAATTGGAGTTGATTTGAATCTCTCAGCCATTGGTCAATATTTGAATCAAATTAATCTGAGTGACGCTACGACTATTTTTATTATAGAACGAAATGGAATGTTAGTGGCAAATTCCGGTGAAACTCAACCCTTTATTCAAAACCAGCAAAAAGTTAAACGGATTTTAGCCGTAGACAGTCAGAATCAAAAAATTAGTCAAATCACTCAAAAATTACTGCAAAATTTTGAAAACTTTAATCAAATCCAAACGCCTCAACAATTTTACTTGAATTTAGATTCGGATCGAGAATTTATTCAGATTACCCCCTGGAAAACTCAAGCAGGATTAGATTGGTTAGTTGTCGTTTCGATTCCTGAATCTGATTTTATGGAACAAATTAACGCCAATACTCGCACGACTATTATCCTGTGTTTAATCACATTAATAATAGCCACAATCTTAGCTTTTTTAACGGCTCGTTGGATTATTCAACCGATTTTAAAACTCAAAAATTCAGCCCTGGCTTTTTCTGAAGGAAAATTTGATCAAACTGTTGATATCAATCGTTCCGATGAATTGGGAGTTTTAGCCCAAACATTTAACTACATGGCGCAACAATTACAAGCGTCTTTTGCGACACTTGAAACTCAAAATATTGAACTCAAACGACTCAACCAACTCAAAGACGAATTTCTCGCCAATACTTCCCATGAACTGCGAACTCCTTTACATGGTATTATTGGATTATCTGACTCTTTAATTGATGGCGCAACCGGAAAATTACCTCCCAAAACGACTAAAAATTTAACCATGATTTCTAATTCCGGACGCCGACTCTTAACGCTAGTCAATGATGTTTTAGACTTTTCTAAACTGAAACATAATAAAATTGAACTACAGCTAAAATCTGTGGGATTATGGGAAGTTGTTGATATGGTTTTGGTTCTCTCTCAATCTCTGATTGGAGAAAAAAACATCAAGCTGATTAATTCAATTCCCAATGACTTACCCGGGGTTGAAGCCGATGAAAACCGTTTACAACAAATTTTATACAACTTAATTGGAAATGCCGTTAAATTTACTGAATCTGGAACCGTAGAAATAACAGCTTGTGGGAAAATCCTAGATGAATCTAATCATTATATTGCTGTCACTGTTTCCGATACGGGAATTGGAATTTATGAAGATAAATTAGAACAAATATTTGAATCTTTTGAACAAGCAGACGGTTCTACCGCGCGTCAATATGGCGGAACGGGTTTAGGTTTAGCCGTGACAAAACAGCTTGTAGAATTACACGGCGGTATCATTCAAGTGAGTTCAAAAGTCGGAGAAGGTTCTCAATTTACCTTTACTTTACCGAAAGCGAAATCACCTGTGCCTACTGAAAATAAAAATGTTCAACCTTCAAAAGTTTCTACAACGGCTTCTCTAGTAGAACCTTCAACCGAACCTGAAAATGTAGCCGAAGTATTAATAGAATATAAGAGTGAATTCAAAATTTTAGTCGTTGATGATGAACCTGTTAATATTCAAGTCATTGCCAATAATCTCTCTCTACAAAACTATGCCATTACTCAAGCCACAAATGGTTTAGAAGCGCTAAGATTAATCGAGCAAGGATTTAAACCTGATCTTGTTTTACTGGATGTAATGATGCCGAGAATGACAGGTTATGAAGTTTGTCATAAACTCCGAGAAAAATACCTCCATAGTGAACTGCCTATTTTAATGTTAACGGCTAAAAATCAAGTGACAGATTTAGTCGATGGTTTAGATTCCGGAGCGAATGATTTTTTAAGTAAACCTTTTTCAAAACAAGAGTTATTAGCACGCATTAAAACCCATCTTCATTTACTAAAAATTAATAATGCTTATGGTCGTTTTGTTCCCCATGATTTCTTGCGTTTTTTAGGACATGAAAGTATAGTTGATGTTAAATTAGGAGACCATGTTCAAAAAGAAATGACGGTGATGTTTTCTGATATTCGTTCGTTTACCACGCTTTCAGAGGAAATGTCACCCCAAGAAACTTTTGATTTTATCAATCGTTATCTTAACCAAGTTAGTCCGATAATTCGTAAACATAATGGTTTTATTGATAAATATATTGGGGATGGAATTATGGCATTATTTCCCCAGTCGGCTGAAGATGCGGTAAAATGTGCAGTAGCCATGCAAAAAAAAGTCAGTTTGTACAATCAAGAACTGCGACAACAGGGAAAAGTTCCGATTAATATTGGCATTGGTTTACATACCGGAACCTTGATGCTGGGAACCATTGGGGAACGGGAACGGATGGAAAGTACCGTGATAGCAGATGCCGTGAATTTAGCCTCTCGTTTGGAAGGATTAACAAAACTCTACGGTGCAGGAATTATTATTAGTGAAAAAACGTTATCTCGTTTGAGTGATTTTCAAAATTATGGTTATCGGTTTTTAGATCGGGTTAAAGTCAAAGGGAAGAATATCGCCGCAGGTGTGTTTGAAATTTATGATGGTGATTTGGACTCTCTGCAACGCTTAAAAACCCAAACCAAGTCAGATTTTGAAGAAGGGGTCTTCTTGTATCATCGCCAAGAATTTGAGCAAGCTGAAGCGATTTTACAACAAGTTCTAATAATTAACCCAGAAGACAAAGCCGCATTACTCTATTTACAACGTTGTCAACAATCTAAATTTTAATATATGAACCTCACCGCTCAACGAAACTTACTCAAACCTACTCAAAGGCTGAAAGTCCAGTCATTCGTAGTGGGTCAAGCACTACAGGGTTAAACGGCAAACCCTTTATTCCTTGGTCTAAGACATCAGGAATTACTTTTCTCATGATATTAAATGACCCATTCACATCGGCATTTAATAACCTACCCTGAGCTGTTTTATACAATCCTCTCGCTATTCTATGGCCCTGAAACATGGTTTTTTTATCTCCATAAGCAGGCAGAGAATCGCCATCTAACGCACTAGATTGAGATGTATAAGATTCTTCTGTTATCACTACTTTTATTCCTTTTAATTGGGCTTTATACGTCAACATTTCGATTAACCGATAATGGGGAATATTCAGAAATTGTTGATTATTCCTTTTCCCTAAGTTAATTGATTGTTTCCAGGCTGCATTATGCCCAATGACTAAAATTCCAATTTGATACTGTTGACACCAATCTATGACTCTTCTGCTGGCTGTATGCAGATAATTTTCTACTCTACAGTTGCGTTTATGAGTGAGCTTTTTTAATCTTTGAGATTGGTTTTGATTCTCTTTGATTTTTAGCTGAGATTGTAAACAGGAACGTTGTTTATTGTAAAAGGTGTTAATCGCTTTTAAGGGTCTGCCTTTAATCAAAAGAGGTCGAACACCTGTTTGATTGGTAGTTACAGCCATTAAGTTATTAACGCCTAAGTCTATACCTGCTATTTCTTGATTATGGGTTGTTTCCTCTGCTTTTTCATAAACGATTTCGATGACATAACAACTGCTTTTCGGCACAATCCTCGCCTCGATTATTTCCTTTTGTGATGTCGGAATTTTGATTTCACTCATCGAGAGGTGACAAATTCCTGTTTTTAACGCTTTTTTCGAGATTGCTTCGTGAGGATAAGGGAGAATATTGCGCCCCTTGGTTTTCTGTTTATACCCCGGAATTTTGGGTTGACCTAAGAAGTTTTCGGGATGTTTCTGCCCGACTTTTACAGCTTGAAAATAACTGGTCCAGGCTGAATCTAATCGGCGGATGATTTGCTTACTCACTTTGGTGGGTAAGGCTTTGTAGTCCGGGGTTTGTGAGAGCCGGTGGTAAAGTTGATTAAAGTTTAATTTTTGGTGGTGTTGAAAGAAGTGTTGACGATAATGATAATTAGCTAGATTAAACAAATTTTTCGACAAAAAAGCCTTCTGGTCAATTTCTGGCCAGAGAGGATGGTTTTTGGCGATGAAATGACGTTCAACTAGCTTCATGTTGGGATTATACTGTCAACAGGGCGCTCACGAAAAACTCCCTCGCCCAAACTGATCATGATTGGCATTTAGCTATCAAAATGACTAAGATTGAGCAGAATTAGTGAGATTTTTGGCAACTGGATTTACCCCCAAAAACCCGGTTTCTTTGAGAAACCGGGTTTTTATGGATTACCAACGGGGTTGACTCGAAACGCGCTGTGATTGTTGGTTGTACATCGCTAATAGAACCTGACCCGGGTCAACCCAACGACCGCCATATTTTAACCCCCAGTGTAAATGGGGGCCTGTCGTGCGTCCAGTCATACCCACTCGGGCAATTCTTGTCCCCGCAGGGACAACTTGACCTTCCCAGAGTTGAATACCACCGTCATTATCAATAAAGTAGCGACCTTGAGCGTTTTTCTCCACCCGTCCTTGAACATGACAATAGATGTGCGTCCACTGTCCCGAATCAATTGCAATCCCTGTACCACAACGGCCATCTTCCCAGACTTCCACAACGGTTCCTGTCCACCAATTGCGAATATAACTTCCCATCGGGGCTGCTAAATCTAAACCGTAGTGAAACCCACTTGAACGATACCCAAAACCGGATGTATACTCCTGAAAATTTTCGACTGGGAAAGATGCCCCTGACCAATCCAGTCCAGTCGCCACTTGATTTGTGCCATATTCTCTCGCACTAACCAGCTTTTGCCATCCAAACGGCGCCAGACTTAAGCTGATTAACCCGGCTAATAGCAACATCCGTTTTGGACGAATCCATTTTTGGCTAGGCTTTGGTGTTGACTGTCCCATTGATCTGTTTGACTCCTCTTTACAGTGATCAGTTATCAGTGTTTACAGTTATCGCTCACCAGTGAACAGTGAGCAGTTTTTTCAGTGATCAGTTATCGGTTATCAGTTATCAATATTCTCTATTCACTGTCTACAGTGAACTGGTTACTCTCTTACAAACTTTGCTACCGACTATTCCGCCGGGTCGCAAGTTTGCGCTGCTGACTGTTTACTGTTCACTGGTGAGATGCCTGCTTGCCACCCCAGTTTTAATTCGATGACAATCAGCAACCAACCGGATTGAATTGCAGCAGACACATGAGCCAGTATTCTACTCTATGTTGGCTCCATAGAGAATAGCTCGGTTGAATTTCTGTAACGTTTTGTCTATGATCAAGTCTAATTTGCGCCGTTACCCTGTATAAGTCAAGGATTAATCACAAATTCCTCATTTAGAAATTCACCATAAAATCACCCATGTTCTTTGATATCTTCCCTTTTCGGTTTAACCTTGATGCAACAACAATTGCAGCAGCAGCTTTGTGGTCACTCGCTCTCTACTGGGGATTTTCTCCCCTCAGTGAATGGGTGATCGAACAACTTAACCGTTGGTTTAACTTTGCTGAACAAGGACTCTACACTTCAAAAAAAGAGTTTGAACGGACTCGCGCTGCCCGAGAATCTCAAAACGCTTTTTATGCTTCCTTGTTTAGCATTGTGCCGTTTTTAATCGTCGGTAGCCTATGTAATTGGGCTGTAGAAGCCGGATTAGATAGCAGTTGGGCGATCGCAATGGGAATGATTGCTTGTATTAGTGGCGGTGTCTATGAACTCGGACGCCGAGACTCCCAACAACGAGGCTAAAAAGCTTACAGGGGAAAGGTTACAGGTTACAGGAAATAGTTTTGTAGGGGCGGGTTCCACAAAAATCTATGTCTCCAATCAATAACCTATATAAACCCGCCCAACCCCCTCACATCTCACCAGTGTCGGGGCGGGTTGATCAATGTTGTTTTTGGGTGTCAGTCAACCTCTGTGAACCCGCCCCTACCTCTCGTTACTACGCCATGATGGTTTTCAGGTCGCCCGTCGTATTCAACGGTTGTAGAGCCGCATAGAGGCGGTTCAGCGCATTAACATAAGCTTGGGCAGAAGCAACAATAATATCAGTATTCGCCGCATGACCGGAAAACACCCGACCTTCTGAACGTAAACGAATCGTCACTTCTCCGATCGCATCTATTCCGGCGGTAACAGACTGTACCGAAAACTCGATTAACTCATTGGGAATATTTACAACCCGGTTAATCGCTTTATACACCGCATCGACAGGCCCAGTCCCAATCGCTGCATCCATCAATTCTTCTCCCGTTGGGGTTCTTAACATCACCGTCGCCGTCGGACGGGCGCGATCGCCACAGGAGACTTGAACCAATTCTAAGCGGAACAATTCCGGGGCTTGGTGAATTTCGTTATTGGCAATCGATTCTAAATCCCAGTCGGTGATTTCTTTCTTTTTGTCGGCTAAATCTTTGAACTTGATAAAGGCTTTATTAATCTCCGAATCTGACAATTCAAAACCCAATTCTTTCAAACGATTTTGGAAAGCGTGACGGCCGGAATGTTTACCCAATACAATCAGATTATTATTTAATCCAATCGACTGAGCATCCATAATCTCATAAGTCAGCTTATTTTTGAGAATACCATCTTGGTGAATTCCTGACTCGTGAGCAAAAGCATTCGCCCCAACAATGGCTTTATTCGGTTGTACCAACATTCCCGTTAAATTGGAAACCAAACGAGAGGTTTTGTAGATTTCCTGGGTATTAATCTGAGTCAAGGGAACTTCTGATTCTGCCGGACGACCGAAGAACGGATTATAATATTGTCGGCGCACATGAAGCCCCATGACTAATTCTTCTAAAGCGGCATTTCCGGCTCGTTCCCCAATCCCATTAATCGTACATTCGAGTTGACGAGCGCCATTTTTCACCGCTTCTAAAAAGTTCGCCACCGCCAAGCCTAAATCATTGTGTCCGTGAACCGAAATAATCGCCTGATCGATATTCGGAACATTTTCTTTAATGCCGCGAATTAAAGCCCCAAATTCGCTCGGTGTGGTATAACCGACTGTATCGGGAATATTAACCGTTGTTGCCCCTGCGGCGATCGCTCGTTCGAGGACTTGATAGAGAAATTCCGGATCAGATCGTCCAGCATCTTCCGGGGAAAATTCGACATCCTCCACAAAAGATTTAGCATAGGCGACCATTTCAGGAACGATCTCTAAGACCTCTTCCCGCGTCTTTCTCAGCTTATATTGCAGGTGAATGTCGGAAGTCGCCAAAAAGGTATGAATGCGCTTGTGAGCGGCAGGTGCTAGGGCGCGGGCGGCGGTTTCAATATCGGAACGCACAGCCCGGGCTAAACTACAAATTACTGGTCCGTCTTCAGTCCCAACGGTTTCAGCGATGCGATGAACGGCTTCAAAATCCCCCTGACTGGCGAAGGCGAACCCCGCTTCAATCACGTCTACTCCTAAACGTGCCAATTGTCGAGCAATAATCAGTTTTTCGTCTACATTTAGGGTAGCGCCTGGACATTGTTCGCCATCTCGCAGGGTGGTATCAAAAATAATAATACGGTCAGGATTGGGTTGAATTTTCATGGATTTGGAACCTCCAACTCTAAGTGAACAATTAAACGATAACGAAGCCAAACGACAGGGTGATATTTTTGTTTGCCGTCGAGTTTTTGACGCACTCTTGTTAATAGTCTACTTTTTCTATTTGATCTCGAATATCATTGAGGTCGATGTATCGATCCGTAGCATTTCGCAGTTCCCGGGCGATCATTCCTTCCGTTGAGACTACCGTAATATGAGTATTTTTTGAGCGTAGGAGTTCGATAGCGCGTTCAAAATCGCCATCTCCGCTAAATAAAACGACCCGATCATACTGTTCGACTGTGTTGAACATATCAACGACAATTTCAATGTCTAAGTTGGCTTTTTGAGAGTATCGACCTGAGCTATCATCGTAGTATTCTTTGAGGATTTTTGTCCGCACGGTATAACCTAAACTAATCAAAGCATCTCTGAATCCTCGTTGATCTTGTGGGTCTTTCAGGCCAGTATACCAGAAGGCGTTCACCAGAATGACATCGGACTGTTCATGTTTGAAATAGCTCAAGACTCGCCGGGGATCAAAAAACCAGCCATTTTTTTGCTGTGCGTAGAACATATTGTTACCGTCAACAAATATAGAAAGACGGTTTTTTGAGTTAAGCATAGAAAGTTTAGACCTAGATATTTGTAGAAAAGAATTTAAGCTAATTATCTTATCTTAACATCTGGATTGTCACAAAGCGTTTAGGTCGGTTCAGCTAGCTATCTGCTTCGATCCCTAATCGGTTTCAGTCCAGACTAAAGGTTTATCAATCCTCCCCAACATTAGATTTCAGTCAATTTGCTTGCCGAGAAACAGAGCATTGATCGTCGGTAATCTTTGTAACAAGTGAGCGACTGAGTAACGTTGATCAATCAGTCTTTGAGCGCGGTTTATGACTTGAGAGACTTGAAAAAAGCTCTATTGTTTGCTAATCAACTTGACACCGAGGTTGTCTGAATCAACACAACAACCTCACTCATGCAAACAGAGGTCTCCACAGAGACTTCAAATCTGATTGTCATCCGCAAGTCGCTTACTCATATTTACCTAACTTAATAGAGTTGTTCGCTCTCCAGTTCAGGGAGTCTCACAACGATATAGGCTACTTTTTCTCCTATCAACTCCACTATTGACTCACCATTGCAGGAGAGCCTCTAGCACACTTGATTTTCTTTATAAAAATAATGAGTACAATATGACTTTCCTCTAGTATACAGCGAAGAGCGCTCAGGTGAGTCAATCAAGTCCAAGACCAACTGGGAGCTAAAATTTCCTACTTTCTGCCGCCCAACGCGCCAACTCCGTGCGATTGTGAAGTCCTGTTTTGTTCAACATATTGCTAACATGACTTTCTATCGTGCGCTGACTAACCTTCATGGCTTTAGCGATATCGCGATTGGCCAGCCCTTTTGCAACCAGTTGTATAACTCGCACCTCAGTCGGGGTCAACTCCACACCGGGACGGGCTTGAACACTGGGCTGTCCATCACCCTGACGACTGTTTATCTTGATCAGACGCGAAGCTTGTCTGAGGGAAGACTCGACTTGAGCGACTAATTCTTCGGGTTCAAAAGGTTTAACAATGTAAACATCGGCTCCGATATTCAGACCTTTGACCTTATCTGGACTTTGACCCTTGGCTGACAAAAACAAAACCGGTATCCAGCCTGTACGTGGATCTTCGCGAATATGCTTAACCAGGGTGTAGCCATCCATTTCAGGCATCATAATATCGCAGATAATCAGGTCGGGTAGTTCCACGTTGAGTAGTTCAAGCGCTCTAACTCCATTTTCCGCCGTGGCGACTTCATATCCCCGAAACTCTAAATAGTCCCTGACCAGTAGGACAAGGTTCGGGTCATCATCCACCAGCATTAATCGTCTTTGCTCTCCAACTTTGATGTCCGTCATCTTGAAAATTTTTCCCTTGGGAAATCCCGCAACACATTCACAATTACGATTGTCTGTTGGAAAGCGGAGCGGGCTTCACCACCGTCCAACGGTCTGATCAAAAGCGATTTAGCTTTGAGCGATTAAGTTTATTATCACAATGTTGACATACTCCTCTGCGTAAACGAAGAGGATTCTTAACTTATGTTAATTGAAGGTTCTACGACACCACTTATTAACTCGGATTTCTCTTGATTAACAGAGCTGGAAGTCACGCCCTCGCGTTTCATCAAAGAAACAGATAAGAAAAGGATTTAACGGATTCACTACCCATCCCCGTTCTCAAAGGACAGGGCTTTCCGCTCGTTTTCGGTAATCGCAGTGATCGGTAATCTTCGTAGATTCCGAAACAACGTTACAATTTTTGTTAGAATATTCACCTGTTTTACCAAAAAATTGGGGTAGGCGCCTCGCCCTTCTAGGGCGACTTTTTGATAGGATTAAGATGTGGCAAGGGTAATCAACCACATTAAAAACCCAGTCGCCGAAAGGCAATGCACCTTGAAAACTGAAGTTATGGGGTTGCAGTGTAGGAAAGCGTGCATCGGGTAAAAACTAGCCTGCGGCAACGCTGCGCGTACAAGCAACAAGTACAGAGAAACCGACATTTTGAGGTTTTGAACTGTAGGGTAGGGCATACCCAAACAGGCTTCTGTAATGGAGCAAAACGCTAGGGGAGAAAATCATCTCTGGCATAGACAGGGCAACCTGTGTGTGTTAAGTGAATTCGTTGAACCAAGAATCCTCTTGCCTTTAGGCAGAGGAGTGTCAAGACACGCTTATTCCAATTGACTCGGAGTTGCACTCTCATCTTGATTGCAGCCTTCTGAAGATTGAATCATTTGGGGATCGCTTAAGGGATGAGTCAGAAACGCATAGTCTTCCACGACCTGTGAACCGATTAAATGTTCTTGGATAATTCGCTCAATCACAGGTGGAGTCACGGCGCGATACCAAACACCCTCGGGATAAACCACTAAGATAGGCCCATCACAGCAAACCCTCAAACAGTTGGCTTTCGTGCGAAAAATAAAGCTTGGACGTTCCGGTGTGGGTTGGTCGAGTTTTAATTCTTTTAAACGTTTTTTGAGGTATTCCCAGGCTTCCAGACTAGCCGATTTTGAGCAACACTTTGGTAAGGTCTGATCGGCACAAATGAAAATATGACGGCTAATTTGCTCAAGTCCTAAAGTTTTGACCGCCCTAGCGATGGAGTTAGATGAAAGTTGAGTCTGACTATTTGGGGGATTTGAGGATAGAGATTTCGAGGTAAAGGAATTTTTCATAATCTTCCTCCGAGAAACCCCATCCCCTTGTGGGTGGGGAGGGTCTTGAGCGGCAATTGAGTGGGGTTCAATACCCCCGAAATTGCCAGTTCAATAGCCATAAGCGTAGCCATCCTTTTTCTGTAGAGGTTTGCAGTATTTGTAGCTGATGCCTTGCACTAAACCCGTCGCAGTGGTCAGATTGAAGCTACCACTGGAGCGAATGGCAACACGACCCAAATAGGTTCCCACCTTTTTGCCCGTCGTGACCACTGCCTTGACAATATCGCCAGTCTGAAAGCCTTGAACGAACTTGAATCGAGGTACATAGCGACAAGGAAAGCCAAACTTGTCCGTGCGACACATCTGACGAGTGCCATGTCCCGTCGCTTTGATCAGCAAGGGTTGCCCACTCAGCACCATTAGCTCTTCCGTTTTGCCCACGCAGGCCGCATCAAAGTAATGGGTCTTGGGCAACTCTAATCGAGTTCGATTGAACTTGGTTTGGCTGCCACTGGCTGTACTGACCGGTAATCCCCTTGCTTTGAGTGCGTTGAACAATGCCCATCGCGTCGCGTTCACTGCTGTTGCATCCTTGAGGGGTGCTTTCAGTTGACTCAAGACCCGCTTGAGCAAGTCGGCTTTGCCAGATAGGAAGTCTTTGACATCCTGATTGCCTTTCGCTTGATTGCACGGGTGGCAAGCCAGAGCCAGGTTGGAGACGCGATTTGAGCCACCACGAGAACGCGGCTCAACGTGTTCGATTTCCAGGGGTACATCCTTTGCACCACAGTAGACACATTGACGATTGAACTTTTCTAGCACATACTCCCTGACCTCATAGCCTTGCAGTTGGCCCTGTTGGTACTCCACTCCACTGATATGAGCATTCTGCATTAAGTGCAAGTCGAACTTGACTAGCTCCTGCACAATGCTGCCAATGGGAGCAAGTTGGCTCAATCGTCTGACCCAAGTTAGGGTTGTATCCACTCGATGCTGCAAGCTGGGTGCTAACCAACCTTCAGGGCGAGTGCGATTGAGAAACCGAGGTTGACGATAACGGGTTTTGCGGTTGCGTCTACTACGCCGCAGTTGGCGGCGAGAGAGCAGTGCCTCCTTGATTTGCTGTCCTCGGTGGGTTAATTCTGCGATCCAGAGCAGTGCAGTCCCTTTGAGTAGGGCAATGCCTGTGACTTTAGAGCCGGGGTCAAGTTTGAGGGTTAATGGCTGTGGGGTGGCTTGTACCTCCTTGGGTAGAATGATGGTGAAGGGATACATCCGAAACACACGAGCCTTCTTGGCTTTGAGCAATGACCGTGCCATACCCGGAGTGCAAGGAGTGAGCGGTTTGCGATTTGTATCTAGAACGAAAACGAGGTTAGACATGGTTGCGTCTCTTCTACTTTCGTGTAATGTTCGCTTTGCCAATGTTCAGAGTCGGTACTTTCCAGATAGCACGGTCTTAACCCTCTAGAACTGTTTAACCATCTGGTTTTAGGGCTTGGGACTAGCGACGCATCCCAAGGTAAGAACTTTAACTCTTGCTCTGAACGTAGACGCTCGTCGCGTCTGAGGCTGGTCAACTCAACTCACTCTGGGTTCAGGGCTTTTACAAGCCCCATCCCGCAAGTGGAGTGGGGTTGTTGACGGTCAGTCAGTTTCCGGTGAGGGATATCCCTGACACTCTCACAACAAGCGGTGTAGAGGTCGTTGGGTCTGAGTCAGATTTCCCAAGAATATAGGCTTTGGGAGGCTTTGAAACATTCCTCATGTTAACAAAACCTGGTAGCCCCCCTGCAAAAGTTCGGGAACCCGTACTGATTTCTCCGTTGCCATAGGATTTGTCAGTTCGCTAAATTAGCACTCAGGAAGAAAGAGTGCTAACTCTTCATTTCTCGAAAGGAAGGGCGACAAATAGACATCCTTCCGTCGCACAGGTTGTATGTCCGCTCAATTGTTTTTTTGTAAGCCCATCAAAGGAGATTAGTATATGGCTGCTGTAGCCCTAAATGTATCCACCGTTAAACCATTAGGTGAGCGCGTTTTTGTTAAAGTAAGCGAGTCTGAAGAGAAAACCGCAGGGGGGATTCTACTTCCCGATACGGCTAAAGAAAAGCCCCAAGTCGGAGAAATCGTTGCAGTTGGCCCCGGAAAGCGCAACGATGATGGTTCTCGCGCAGAAATGGAAGTCCAAATCGGAGACAAAGTTCTCTACTCTAAGTATGCCGGAACCGATATTAAGCTCGGTGGCGATGAGTACGTGCTGTTAGCAGAAAAAGACATTTTGGCAATTGTCAGCTAGTTCTCTAGTATTCATCTTGACCCAACAGCAGATTTTTCTTCATACTCTGCAATTCCACTCCACAACTTAAACAAACAAACACAACACCACTATGGCTAAACGTATAATTTACAACGAAAATGCTCGTCGCGCTCTAGAACGAGGCATGGACATCTTGGCTGAAGCCGTTGCTGTCACTCTTGGCCCGAAAGGTCGGAACGTCGTTCTCGAAAAGAAATTTGGTGCGCCCCAAATCGTTAATGATGGCGTCACCATTGCCAAAGAAATCGAATTAGAAGACAACATTGAGAATACGGGTGTCGCCTTGATTCGTCAAGCCGCTTCTAAGACCAACGATGCCGCAGGCGACGGTACCACCACAGCCACCGTTCTGGCTCACGCGATGGTCAAAGAAGGCCTACGCAACGTTGCAGCCGGTGCTAACCCCATTGAACTCAAGCGCGGTATTGACAAAGCCACTGCTTTTCTCGTAGAGAAGATCGCGGAACACGCTCGTTCTGTAGAAGATTCTAAGTCTATTGCTCAAGTCGGTACGATCTCGGCTGGAAACGATGAAGAAGTCGGTCAAATGATCGCTTCCGCGATGGATAAGGTGGGTAAAGAAGGTGTGATTTCCCTTGAAGAAGGTAAGTCCATGACCACCGAACTGGAAATCACCGAAGGGATGCGCTTCGATAAAGGCTACATCTCGCCTTACTTCGCTACCGATACTGAGCGGATGGAAGCTGTTCTCGATGAGCCGTTTATCTTGTTAACCGACAAGAAAATTGCTCTGGTTCAAGACTTGGTTCCGGTTCTCGAACAAGTGGCTCGTTCCGGTCGTCCTCTGCTGATTTTAGCGGAAGATATCGAGAAAGAAGCGTTAGCAACTTTGGTGGTTAACCGTTTGCGCGGTGTGCTGAATGTTGCTGCTGTTAAGGCTCCTGGCTTTGGCGATCGCCGTAAAGCGATGCTCGAAGATATCGCTGTTCTCACAGGGGGTCAAGTGATCACCGAAGATGCAGGTCTGAAGCTGGAAAATGCCAAGCTCGATATGCTCGGTAAAGCTCGCCGCATCACCATCACCAAAGACAACACAACCATCGTTGCAGAAGGAAATGAGTCCTCGGTGAAGGCTCGTTGTGAACAACTGCGTCGTCAAATGGAAGAAACTGAGTCTTCCTACGATAAAGAAAAACTGCAAGAACGCTTGGCTAAATTGGCAGGTGGGGTTGCTGTAATCAAAGTTGGTGCGGCGACTGAAACTGAAATGAAAGATCGCAAATTGCGTTTAGAAGATGCGATCAACGCCACCAAAGCCGCAGTTGAAGAAGGTATTGTTCCCGGTGGTGGTACAACTCTGGCTCACCTGTCTCCTCAAGTCGAACAATGGGCGAAGGCTAGCTTATCCGGTGAAGCTTTAACAGGTGCTTTAATTGTTTCTCGGGCGTTGGCTGCTCCCCTGAAGCGGATTGCTGAAAACGCAGGTGAGAACGGTGCTGTGATCGCAGAACGAGTTAAAGAAAAAGACTTTAACGTGGGTTACAATGCGGCAACAAACGAGTTCGTTGATATGTTTGATGCAGGTATCGTTGACCCCGCTAAGGTGACTCGTTCGGCTCTGCAAAATGCAGCTTCTATCGCCGGTATGGTCTTGACAACTGAGTGTATTGTTGCTGACAAGCCTGAACCGAAGGATAATGCACCTGCTGGTGCTGGTATGGGCGGCGGCGATTTCGACTACTAATTTCTAATCGGAATTATCCAACAACTCTTGGAGTTGTCTAAGATTTAAAGGGTAGGTGTTTAACCTACCTTTTATTGTTTTGTTTATTGGCTAATATAGCACTACATGGTTTCAAATCAATCTGAACAGTTTCAACTCAAAATTACCATAGCGAGACAGGAAGATTTAAGTCTTTTGAATCATCTTTATTCCCAAATGGATGATTTGCCTTTACTTTCTGATGATCAAATCGAAGAACTTTTTAATAAAATTAATCAAATCCCCAACTATAAAATTTATCTAGTCTGGTTAGAAGAAAAAGCGGTGGGAACATTTAGTTTGTTATATGTTCCGACGATGATGCACCGGGGATTTCATCAATTTGCAGTCTTAGATGCGGTGAGTGTAGATTCAGTTTATCGCAGTCAAGGTATCGGTAAAGCCATGATTCGCACCGCCCTGAAACTGAGTGCAGAAGCCGGATGCTATAAAGTGACTCTTTCCTCTAATCTTCATCGCGATCGCGCCCATGCTTTTTATGAATCCCTCGGTTTTCAACAACATGGTTGGAGTTTCAGCCTAAAAGTTGTACCCGAAGTTTAGCTTTTGGGGTAATGTAGATAAAGACAATCGCTATTTCTAATAACCTCACATCTAAGCAATTTATCCTAAATCAACAATGAAAATATTGAGTAACCTGCTTGCTAAAGCAACTTCTGTTCAACCGCCTAGAATTCAAAAGAAACCTCGGGGAATTCATATCAAGTCGCCCCAAGAAATTGAAATCATGCGACAAGCTAGCAAAATTGTAGCAACTATTCTCAAAGAAATTGCTGCAATGGTACAGCCCGGAATGACAACGGCTGATTTAGATGCTTATGCCGAAAAACGCATTCGGGAAATGGGAGCCACTCCCAGTTTTAAAGGGTATTATGGTTTTCCCGCTTCGATTTGTTCTAGCATTAATAATGAAGTGGTGCATGGCATTCCCAGTCGTCGGAAAGTGATTCGAGCGGGAGATGTTTTAAAAGTTGATACGGGAGCTTATTATCAAGGGTTTCATGGAGATTCTTGCATTACGATTCCTGTCGTTGAAGTGGCACCGGAAGCAGCAAAATTAATTCGAGTGGCTGAAGAAACGCTTTATAAAGGTATTGAACAAGTGAAAGCAGGTGCTTATTTACTCGATATTGCGGCAGCGATTCAAGATTACGCCTCAGCCAATGGTTTTCGCGTTGTTGAAGAATTTACAGGTCATGGTGTCGGAGAGAATTTACACGAAGAACCTTGTGTTTTTAATGTTCGTACCTACGATTTACCCAATGTTAAATTAAAAGCTGGGATGACTTTAGCGATTGAACCGATTTTAAATGCAGGTTCTCGATTTACTCGGATTTTGTCGGATAAATGGACAGCCGTTACTGTTGATCATTCACTTTCGGCTCAATTTGAACATACGGTATTAGTCACAGAAACGGGTTATGAAATTCTCACAGATCGGTCTAAAGTTTAAGACTCAACCTTAAAATAAGATTCTCTCCCTTTTAGAAATATTGGGGAGAGATGTCTAAAATAAACCGGGAAAAATGATCGATTTAGAGATAAAAATTGTTGATTATTCAGAGGCGGTGAATGAAATTAGAGCCATCCGACATCAAGTTTTTACCGTTGAACAAGGCGTTGAACCAACACTTGAATTTGATGGGAAAGATGACACCGCCCAACATTTACTCGCTTACTTCAACTCTCAACCCGTAGGAACGGCTAGAATTCGGTATTTATCTCCTCAAACGGCTAAAATTGAACGGTTGACTGTGCTTTCGACAGCGAGAGGGGGAGGAATTGGCCGAAAATTAATGGAAGCTGCATTAGACGTAATTGCATCAAAAAAAGTTGAAGAAACGGTGGTTCATGCTCAAGAGTATATTAAAAAATTATATCATAATCTGGGATTTCAGCAAGTAGGAGAACCCTTTGACGAAGCGGGAATTTCTCATGTTAAAATGATTAAAAAAATGTCAGTCTAATCTCTCAAAATGAATCAACGTCTGTCTTCCGCTACTCGACGCCGATTTATTCAAGCTGTGGGAACGTTAATAGGGTTTAGTCTGGCCAAAGTTGCCCCGGCTTCAACGGCGACAGAGAAACAAATTTATTATGTTTCTGCCTCGGGAAACAATACAAATCCCGGTACTTTTGAAAAACAAATTTTTCTCCTAATTCTCTAATCTGGGTGTCCTTGGGAACAAACCCCAAAAGCTGAGTTAGTCTAAACTCCAGTTATTAAATCCGCTCTAAACTCCCAACTCTAAAAATAAATGACAATTAGCCGATCATTATTAGAAGTAGGGGAGACTTCCAAATTCATCAACTTATGGATAGACGCAAATTCATTCAATTATCCTCATCGATAACGACTGGTGCTGTAGCCGCTTCATTCTTAACAAGTTCAAGGATTGCACATCCAATGCAACCCGAGCTATCTAGAGAGTCTCATTCAGCCCAATATATTTGGTTCGATCAACCAGGCCTTGGCCGGAATAGATTTGCATTATTTCGCAAAAAAATTCAAATTGCAGGTGTTCCCCAAACTGCCCTGCTCAATATTTTTGCGGATACCGTCTATCAACTTTTTATTAATGGTGAATTTGTCGAATTTGGTCCGGTTCGTTTTGATCCGCGATTTCCACTTTTTGACACCCACGATATCAAAAATCGATTAAAGCCCGGGACAAACGTGATTGCAGTTCATGTCAACTATTTTGGCATGAAAACATACAAGTCAATTCCCCGCCAAGCCGGGATGATTGCTTGGGGAAATATTCTGAGCGACCAAAACGAGAAGATCTCGCTTCACACCAGTCAGGATTCGTGGAAAGTCAAGCCTGATAGTGCAAATATGGAACGGTACTGCCAAAAACTCAGCTTTGCATTAAACAGTCAGATGATTTTCGAGCAACATTACTCTGTTGGTGATTGGACAACAGTTGAATATGACGATCGCGACTGGAACAATGCTATCGAACTTGACCAACAATCGGCGCACGGTCAACTCCTCCCCAGGAGTATTCCTTTTATGTTAAATCAAGAAATCTCAGTTCAAGATATTTTTAAAGTTCTTCCCTTAGCTTCTCCCGAAGATCGGGTTTCTTTCACCGTTCCAATTCCCCATAGATTTGAAGATAACTCGGCGGATTACTCCGACAAAATTATTTTTTCTAGCTGGGTGTACTCCCCAATTAAACAAGCTCTACCTGTGGCTACATTTTGGTCAGAAAAATGGTTAAACGGCGAGAAAATCACCGGACAAGTTGACTCCAGCCTGAAAAGACTGCGAATCAGAGAAATCTGGCTTCTAAACGCGGGTTGGAATTATTTATTTGGTCATGTAACAGCTTACTATGACTGTCTCCATCAATACTTTGCACTCCCAAAAAACTCGGGTGTGATTTTTTCGGCTGAGAAGCGTCAGAAGTCTTCATACTCATTTCGACATCTCAAAGTGTTAACTCTCAATGAGTTTAATCAATTTTTAAAAGACAAGTCCTTTCCTTATCTCCCCGATGATGATTTACAGCAAGTGGGCGGGTGGATCAAAGTTAAACGCACAGATACGGCTTACAATCCCTGTCTAGAAGAAGCTTGGGATGACTACGAAGATGAGAAGGTTAAATTCGAGACTTTAGCGGATTTGATCGGTTATGAATTTAAACAGGATCAATATACTTATGGTTTTTCTATTCTTTTTGATCTGGGGCAAACGAGATTACTTTTTCCTCAGATTAAGATGAGTGGTGTAGCCGATGCAAAGGTTGATCTAGTCTACAGTGAAAGACTTGCCCCAGACGAAAGTCATTTTCTCAGTGTGTTTAATTTTCCCTTAGGCGATCGCATTTTTTGTCATGAGGATGAACTGAACTGGAGACCCATTCAACCCCGAGGTATGCGATACCTAAAATTAACGATTAGGAACCCTCAAAAAGATGTCAAAATCAGCAGTTTGCAACTAAGAGCGGCTGATTATCCGGTTGAAGTTAAGGGATATTTCAACTCATCAGACCCGCTTCTCAATGAGATTTGGGCAATGGGACAACGCACGGTGATCACCAATATGGAAGATGTTTATGTTGATACTGTTGTTCGAGAGCGGGGAATGTATATTAGGGATACGATTATTCAATACTGTGTTAATCTGGCAACTTTTGGAGATCAGAAACTGATGCAGCGTTGTCTACAACTGTACGGGCAATCTGCTGATGAGACTGGAAAATTTCGAGCCGTTTATCCGAATACCGGGTTCTATACAATCGCCGATTTTTCTCTCGAACTTCTTGAAGGATATTGGATTTACTATCAGCACTCGGGGGATGTCAACCGAATTCAAGAAGATTGGGATGCTATTTTGATTAATTTGGAGTGGTTCAATCAACTGTCTGACGAAAGGGAAGATGGTTTACTGGATGCGGAATGGCACAAAAGGCCGGGGATAAACGGAATAAAGAGGGGCTTTTATGGGGACCGTTTTACTCCCGAATTTCACTTTGATGTTACAGGAATTCATTGCTATTTTTCCACAACATATTTAATTGCTCTCCAGGCTGCTGCTAAACTGGCTCAGGTGATAGGAGAAACTGAGGATTATCGCCGCCTCCTGCAAAGAATTAAACGGCTATCTGCTGCGATTACCACAAAATTTTGGGACGGGCAAAGAGAGGTTTTTGTTGATAACTTAAACAAGACAACTTCTTCTGTTCAAGCGAATCTAGCGGTTGCCCGAGCGGGAATTGCTTCTCCCCAACAAATGGAAGGTGTTAAACAGTATTTGAGTCGGGTACTGAGGAATAATTTTATCAATGGATTTAACCCGGATGATGGGACTTTAGTGGGAACCAGTTACGCTTTTTATGCCTTTGATGCGTTGTACAAAATGGGCTTGACTAATATTGCGGAAAACCTGATGAAAACCTGCTGGGGTTGGACTAGAGTTCAAGGTTTGACTACCACAATTGAACACTTTGATATCAAAACCCCTCGGGTTAGTTTTTGTCATGGCTGGTCTGCCAGTCCAACCTATTATCTATCCAAAAATGTTCTCGGTGTTCACTTCCCAGATGCGCCTAATTTGAATCAAGTTGATCTGATTGTTCAGACGGATTGTATTGATGCTGTGGAAGGAGCTTTTCCTCACCCCAGAGGTTTAATAGAAGTCAAGTGGCACACCGAGAATGGTAAACGAGTCTTTGACTTTATCAAAGTTCCAAAGGGGGTAACATATCGGGTTCGTTGATACTTTCTAATACATTGCAATTGATGTCAAATCAGTTCCATTATCAACCCTAAGATTGGTTGCTTTTATTCTCGATACAGGTATAATTGGTTTATAAAAATCGGGAATCAAAGCCAATGTTATCGGGTTTTGAGGAAACGTGACTTGATCGTGTTAAAATGATTCATAAAATGTATATTGTGAAAAATCCCTTAGAGTTACGGTGTATCTACTTTTTAATTTAAACATACTGCTTCGATTGTTTAATCAGATATCAAGTAAAGTTGACAATGGTTGGTCAAGTTTAAGTTTTTGTTATGTCAAAACTATTGAATATATCTTTAATTAGTGGAGTTGTTACTCTGTCTCTATGTCTGACATTATTGTATGCTGACTTGAATAGAGTTAACCGGATAAAACAGTCAAAGGATTCTCAGAATAACCTTTCAGCAACAGAATCTCAGCATCAGGAAATCGATGATGAATTAGTCTACGATGAGGATACAGTTAATAAACTTTATAAAGATTTAGAATATTGGTTAAAAAGAGAAAACTGGAAAATTGCCGATCTGATTACTGGGGAAATATTACTGCATATTCTTAATCGGACTGAACAGGGTTGGTTTGATATTGAATTACAGCAGCAGATTCCTTGTAAAGAGTTCAATAAAATTGACAAGCTTTGGTTAAAATATAGCAAAAAACGCTTTGGTTTTACGGTTCAAAGGCAAGTCTTTTTGAAATATAATGAGAGTTTAGAAGGGTATAATGAAGAAGAACTTAAATTTAAAGATTGGACAACCGGACACAAACAATTTGCTACCGATGTTGGATGGTTGAAAGATGAAAAATGGCTCAAGTATTCGGAATTAGCTTGGAACAATCTTGAAGAGGCTCCCAAAGGTCATCTTCCCATCGCAGCTAGATTTTGTAGCTTTGGACAAAAACCGATAATGTGCTGGGGAATTCGGACAGGTCTGAGATTTTCACTCCTCTCTCGAGAATGTTTTATTCCTCCCGAGAAGAATTCATGGATGAAAAGATTTTGGAATTTTGACTGATTTTTAGAATTAAGACGGAAATTCGAGTTTTTCTAAGAGAAGCTGTAAGGCGATCGCCAACTTTTCATCTTCTAATTCTTGATTGATTAAGGTTTGCAGTCGTTGAACCGCCAAGAGTTTATTATTGGTTTTTATCCCCTGATAAGCTTCGTCCCAAACCGATTTGATTTCGGGTTGACTGGGTTGAATATTCCTTTGAATGTAAGCCGCCAACTCCAATAAACTCATGGCTTCAAAGCGGGATTTATCCCAGTTTAACAGCCAGTTATCTGTACGAAAGGGAAACGCCGGAAGATCGGCTTCGTTGTAAAGGTTTCCAACGGGATTATTTGCCCAACCATAACGAACCGCTACCGGTTGTTTAACGGCTTCACTGGTTAAAATTACCCGATTTCCTTCTATCTTTCCATCCGCCCAAAAAAAACGGTGGTTGCTTCCCGCCACAGCAAATCCTTTTAACTTATCTCCCTTAATTTTTAATCCTTTTCCCGCAGAATCAAAGGTGACAGTGGCTTGATTTTCTTTAAATTCAACCGACCGATAACTAGGCCCCCTCCAAACTAAATCTTTCTCGCCGTAAACCTTCGCCATCGCCGCCAAAAATAACCGCTTTCCGGCTAACTGTTTATTGGGGGGATGAATATTGCTCAAATCATCATTTTCATCTAAAATATCAATAGTAGAAACCATCGCCGTATTCGGCAACTTTAACGCCTCTTTTTGGGCTTCTCGCAATCTCGGCCAGGGATCATCTTCGGAGGGATAGGTTTGTTTTTCCAGAAAATTAGCAAGTTCAACAAATAAAAAAGGAGCGTTATCATTTCCCGACAAGCTTCGCCATTCTTGAATTAAACTCGGAAATCAAGTTCTATACTGCATCGCCTCTTTTGCATTGGCTTCTCCCTGCCACCAAATAAACCCTCTGGGTGTATAGGAAATAGCCGGATAAACCATACCGTTAAATAACTGGGCGGGTCTGGTTTGAGCATCTTTTTGTAGCTGCCAAAAGGCTAGAGTTTCGGGAAAATTTGCCGCGAGTAACGGTTGAGATAAAAACGTTTCAATTTCTCGGTTGGGAACCGCCAGATGTACAATTCCTATCGGAACGTTTAACTTTTGATGCAGTTCTTTGGCAAAAAAATAAGCCGTTGCAGGGAAACCTTGAACGGTTTTTGGGGTTGTTAATTCCCACTTTGCCGGAACGGTTTTTTGAGGTATATCCGCAGGCCAGCCATTTTCTTTGGGTGAAGAATTCCCATCCCAAACCCGAATATTCGGAAAATTGGCTTGAGAAATTTCTTGTTTAGAATTATCACTGCGACTGACAAACCACCACATATTACTTTGTCCGCCTGCAACCCAAACTTCCCCAACTAACACATCTTTTAAGGTGACTTCTTCGGAACCTTCAACGGTTAAATTAAACGGCCCCCCCGCCTCGCCACTGGGAATTTTCACTTGCCATTTCCCGTCTACTTCAACCGGGGTTTGTACTTCCTGACCTCTAAATTTTACGGTGACAGTATTACCCGGTTTATCCCATCCCCAAAGGTTGACATCGGTTTGTTGCTGAAGTACCATGCGATCGCCTATAATTGAGGGTAATTGTAGCGTTGCTTGAGAATTTGACTCAATCCCCAAATTTAGGCTAAATAAAAAAATTAGTCCCAAAAAAGCAAAAATAATACTAATTTTTTTCATTGTTAGTTGAGTGGCTTCTAACAAAACCGACATCTGTGATCCACCATTTTAATCAACCCGCCCCAAAATTTCTAGGCTGGGTGATCACCCCTGAATTGACAGTAGAAATGAGAATCTTTAATCCTCTCACCCACCCTACCTGTTATTTTGTGCATTTTGTCAAGAGGCTGATTTGCAACCCTTGCTGCTCTCTCAAAAACTCGTGCATCGCGCCTGCCAAAACTTAGTCCGGAAATGCTGACAATTAACCTAATAATCAGGGTTTCAGCCGCTATTTTTGCTTCAAGACACTAGTAGCCCTTGGGTGAGTTCTTCTTAAGAGTAGCAGAACCCCTATCCTGTCGTCAACTTTTTAGGAACTATTTTCAATAAAAATTTGAGAATTTTCGATTTAGTTTTGAAGATTAAAACTATTTTCACAAAAGCTATTTAAAAAACTTATGAAATTTGCCCTTTTTTGGGGTTAGGGGGTTGACAATTTTGGCGAAAATCGGGTATGATTATCTTATAATGTAAATATTGCCTAAAATTTTATTTTTAAAAAAATCCCATTATTTAACTTACCTACAATCATACCAAAAATCGGCTGGGAAATCAACCCCTTTTTTTGCGCCCGGTTCTAGCAGAAATCGTGAGATCATTGATCACCGTTTCCAATACTGAAATAAGACCTCCCCCGCTTCTGCTAAACTTTCCCCAAAGGTTAATACTCCGTCTTCATGTCCAGCCATCACGAGAATTTTTTGATGGGTTAAATCTTCTTGTTGAAATAAACGAAACATTTCCTCTGCCATTTGGGGTGTACCATAGGGAACTTCTGGGCGAGTTGTAGGAACCTGAAATAATAAGGTTCGCCAAAATTCGGGATGATGAACATGAATAATCGCATTGATTTTAGAGTTAAAACTGTAAATTGCGGCATGAGTCAGAGACTCTGAAGAGGCTTTAATCGGCCCTTGACACGTGAGGGAATTTTCAGTTAAATTAAACGCAAAAACTCGGGTGTAATGTTCGGGTTGAAGCTTTGGTAAATGTCCGGTTTGAGTCCCAGAAACAATAAATTCTCGAGAATCTTTGAACCGAATGCTAATATTACCAAATCCAATCCCATTATCATAAACGCCAATTAAACCCAAAGCATAGAGATCATCGCGCCATTGCATTAAATCTTGAATAACATCACAGCTAATCGGTTCATCTTTCAGCCAGTGACAGTGATATTTGATAACGCCTTCATCCATAAATTTTAGGAAATAGTTTACAGTGACCAGTGATGTAGGGGCGGGTTCCAAATTAATCTATGTTTTCCCACAGACAACCGATATAAACCCGCCCTAAACCCCAGTAGGGGCGGGTTCCAAATTAATCTATGTTTTCCCACAGACAACCGATATAAACCCGCCCCCAAGTCGGGAGGACAGGAGGTGGTAATGACTGGAAGGGCGGGTTCATAGAAGTTATTTATCGGATGTGGGGTTTGGGGAGCAATAAAACCCCGCTCTTGAGGGCGGGGATACATGGACTCCCCAAAGTCAAAAACAACCGCTCGATGTGCTTGTGTTAGACAAATCTATGCTATCATGTTCGGTATAAATTAAAAGGTAAGTAGTCCGAATTGATAGTTTTTGAGTTTAAAGCAAAAGGTAAAGATAGCCAGTATCAAGCAATTGACGAGGCGATACGCTCCTACA